>JAUVPY010000309.1 GCA_030598425.1 Anaerolineae bacterium | reverse complement strand
GGATTTGACCGTAGGCCAATCTAACCCGGCCGGGTCGCGCACCATCAATTCGATGCCGTCATAGCCCAGTTCCGCTGCCTTGGTTGCTTTCTCTTCAAAGGTGCCGCTCAGCAGAGCCAGGGGGCCATAGTCCACGTCGGGTCCGCACAAAACCATTCCGGCCTTCATTGGGCATTCTCCTTCTTACGGCAGACCTTACTATGGCACCTGCACGTGCCCGGCATTTAGGGGCGACAGGACAATGTGCAGCATTGCCTTCAGCACCCGATCCACCTCGGCGTAATCTTCGTGGGTGAAGCTGGTCGTCTCCTGATCCGTCTGCTCGACACCCGGCATCAGGGCTACGCTCCGGGCCGTCTGGTTGTTGCGCCAGCGAACCTCCAGCGTGATTGGCGAATGGATCTTGAGCGGCGTGTGATTGGGCAGCCCAGCCACAGCCCGCCGAGCCGCTTCTCTGATGTTGGCCCAAGTCCCCTTAAGCGGCAGGCAACGAGTGGCGTAGCGCGATAGGGAGACTTTGGTCTCGACCGTCTCGATGGTGGGACACCACTCCCGCATTTCGACGCAGGCATCGTCGGAGCCGGTCACCAAGATGGTGGGTACATCGTAATAGCCGGCCAGCGCCGCAGCCAATACCCCTTCTCCCGCTGGCTTTCCGCTGAGGCGTACGTCGCAGAAAAGATCACTGTAGACGTGGCTCATAATGCTGACCAGCCCCGCCCGGCCGTGATAGCCAATCAGCAGGGCCGCGTCATAATCGGCGCTCAGCGCTTCCCAGAGTAGCATAGGTTGACCGCCGATATACTCGGCGCTGTCATCCAACTCGTCGATGAGCAGATTGATTTGGTCGCGCGAGTGTGTGTCGTGGACGAAGAAGCGGGTAGCACCGGCCTCACGAGCACCGGCGATGGCTGAATTGACATCAGCCGTGGCCAGTCGCTGTGCCCGTTGGAATTCTGGGCTACCGGCTTCGATTTGTTTGAAGCTGACTATGCCCGAAATCCCTTCCATATCAACTGAAATCGCAAGTCGCATTTTAAACTCCAGAGATTCTCTGGCCCTCGAACTTACCGGTCGGCGGCCAACAGCCTTTGGACCTGCTCCAGAGCCAGGTGGGGACTAGAGAGAATCGGCACCGGACGCTCAGCTTCGGGAATCACCTCCAGCACGCGGGCCATGGAAGCTTGGGCCAGAACCACCACGTCCACCCGATCAGTCAACTCGAGCACCGCCTTCTTGACCAGATTGTCGTGGGTAGCGCCATCCCCGCTCAGCAGTGACGCCAGCGCATTCTCCACCAACACCAGCTCGACCTCTATCTGCTTGTCTGCGACATCGGCCTGAGCCTCCAACAACTGACGGGTGGGCTCCAGGGTTGTTACGTTGGTCGCCACCACACCGATCTTGGCCCCCTTTGCCACTGCATCAGCGATCATCGCCTCGTCGATCTTCAGCACCGGGATATCGGCCTCGGGACGAACGTCATCCACGCACGGAGATATGGTTGAGCAGGTGACTAGTACAACGTTGGCGCCAGTCTGCTCGGCGACTGCCACGTGTGTTTGTAGCCGATCCGAGTCCTCTGGGGCCAGTTGACCGCGCTGGCGCACCCGCTCGAGGAGCGGTTCATCCAGAACGTGACTGATCTGGACGCCAGGCAGCAAATTCGCGCCCAGTTCACCGAACACGTCCAGCAGGGGTGCTAGTGTGTGTATCAGGACAACTTGTTTTCCGTCCATACTCTATTGTTCCTCGTTGAACACAGATCCTTTGATTTCCTTGCTTCTTATGGCACGAGCTGCCGCATATACTGGATGGTCGCCGCGGCCGCTGCGTCTGGGTCCGGGCGGGCCAGCAGTTCGGCCGAAAGGTACCCCTGGTAACCACTCTCACTTAGCGCTGCTACGATGCCGGGGAAGTCTATATGCCCTTGGCCCGGCGGCAGGCGATTGCTGTCCCCCAGGTGAACGTGCCACAGTCGGCCGGCTGCCATCGCTTGCCGGAAGGGGTCGGTGACGGAAGACTCTTCGATGTTAGCGTGGTAGGTGTCGAGCAGAAGGCCCAGATGGCTGTGGCCTACTTCTTCGATCAGGCCTAATCCCTCTTCGGCGGTGATGACGATGTCTCCCTCATAGCGGTTGACCGGCTCCAGGACCAGGCGCACCCCCTGCCTCAGCGCCTTTTCAGCGCCCATGCGGAGAATATCGACCAGCTTCCCGCGCGCTTCTGTGCCGCCGGCCCAGGCCAATCGTCCCCGAAAGCTGCCGATGGTGACGATCGGTGCTTCCAAGGCCGCTGCCAGGTCGATCAGGGCATCTAGCCGGATGGCCGCCCGGCGGCTCACCTCCGGGTCGGATGCCAACAGCGAGACTTTGTCCGTCATGTAGATGGCGCCACTGGCAATGGCTGCCACCTCCAGTCCCACCTTCGACACCTGGGTGTGGATGTCGTCTACCCTCAGCTCATCCGGTCGCACCACCATTAGCTCTACGCCATCGTAACCCAGGCGAGCCGCCTTCTGCATTCGTTCGCCAAACGAGCCTGTAAGGAGGGCTACAGGTATGGGTGTTTTAACCTCAGGGGTCGTCGTCGCGAGGGCTAGTTTCATCTGATAGTGACTCCCTCATCCCTTCTTTGCAGCCAACGCTTGCCGCGCCGCGGCCGCGATGTCCTCCACCGACATGCCATAGCGATCCAGCATCTCGAAGTAGGGGCCGGTCTCGGCAAATCTATCGGCCAGACCCACGCGTTTGACCGGCACCGGGTAGGCGTCGGTCACCGCCTCGGCCACGGCGCCGCCCAGCCCGCCGACGATGCTGTGCTCTTCGACCGTGACCAGGGCACCCGTCTCGCGCGCTGCTTGTAGCACACCCTCCACGTCGAGAGGTTTGACCGTGTGAACTTCGAGCACGCGGGCGTCAATCCCCTCGCCGGCCAGCGCTTCCGCAGCATCCAGGCAGCGACTGACCATCAGCCCGGCGCAGATAAGGGTCACGTCGTTCCCGGGGCGCAGGGTGATGGCCTGTCCGATCTTGGGATCATAGCCGTCGTCGAATAGCACCGGCACTTCGTTCCGGTTGAGGCGGAAGAAGACCGGACCGGGCCATTCTGCGGCCTGCGGCAGCAATTTGGCCAGCCCGACCGGGTCGCTGGGGACCACGATCGACATCTTGGGTAAGCTGCGCATAATGGCGATGTCGGTGACTGAATGGTGGGTGGGGCCGTCGAAGGAGTCGGACAGGCCGGCATAGGCTCCCATTAGCTTGACGTTGGCCTCTCCATAGCATACGTGGCTGCGCACCATTTCCAGTGCCCGAGTGGCGAAGAGGAAGGCAAAGGTGTTGGCGAAGGGGATCTTGCCGCTGTAGGCCAGGCCGACAGCCACGTCTACCAGGCTCTGCTCCGCGATGCCCACGTTGAAGAACCGGTCGGGGAAGACTTCTTCGAACATGAAGCTGTGATCGGAATTGGAGACGTCCGCACTGAGGACTACCACATCAGGGTTGGCTTTACCTAGCTCGACCAGGGCTTGTCCATAGGCGATGCGCATTGAGACTAGTTCTGCCATTTCTTCAACTCCTCCTGCAGCTCGCTCAGAGCCTGTTGGTATTGCTCCTGGTTGGGCGGCATCCCGTGCCAGTTGTGGTCGTACTCCATAAAGCTCACACCTTTGCCCTTGGTGGTGCGGGCGATGATGATGCTGGGCCGGGCGTGCACTTCGTCGGAGCGATCCAAGGCATCTAACACCTCTCGCACGTTGTGCCCGTGGATCTCCTGCACGTGCCAGCCGAAGCTGTGCCACTTGTCTGCGATGGGCTCGGTGGGCATTACGTCGGCGGTAGCGCCCGTTTGCTGGGTGCCGTTGTAATCCAGGATGGCGGTCAGGTTGCCTAAGTCATACTTGGCGGCCGTCATCGCCCCTTCCCAGATCACCCCGGCGTTGATCTCTCCGTCTCCCAGGATGGTGTAGACGCGTGCCGGCGAGGCTCGGCCGGAGGGAGCAGTGAACGAAGATGGCTTGGTGCCGGCCATCTTCTGCGCCAGCGCCATACCAGCCCCGACCGCGATGCCGTGCCCTAAGGGGCCGGCGCATACCTCAACCCCCGGCAGCTTGACCCGGTCGGGGTGGCCCTGCAGTCGGCTGTCGAGCTGGCGAAAGGTCTTGAGTTCTTCGACGGGGAAGAAGCCACGATGGGCCATCACGGTGTATAGCATGGCGCAGGCGTGGCCTTTGGAGAACAAAAGCCGGTCTCGTTCGGGCCAATCGGGGCGGGCCGGGTCGATGCGTAAGTGGTGGAAATAGAGCGAAGTCAGAACCTCGGCGATCGAGAGGGCGCCTCCCAGGTGCCCAGTTTGGGCGTTGTAGACCATATCCAGTACCTGGATGCGAAAGGCCTGAGCATTGGCTGAGAGGTCTCTAACCAACTGTTCTGAGTGGTAGTGCAT
>JAUVPY010000411.1 GCA_030598425.1 Anaerolineae bacterium | reverse complement strand
GTATGTCGTCGGGGTCCGTGCTTTTCAGTGGTAAGAACGGGTAGAACACCGGGACAATAACTGCCAGCAAAGCAACTAGCCTAAAAGCCAGCAAGCCGCCGCCGATCCCCACGGCCAAGACCCAATCTCTTGACGAGCGTATCTTTGCTGACGAGCCGCCTTCTGTCTGGGGCAAAGATCTAAGCACCTCTTCCCAGCCCGAGATGAGAAGGAAAGCAATGGGCACCAGGGCAGGAAATACGTGCCGTCCCTGGGCTGTGACAAAGCTGGGCTGCATGAAGTGACGCGCTGCAACCAGTCCCAGGTACACCAAGAATACGAGGACGAGTACAGTCACGTCGGGGCGCCAGGTCAAGATTGAACTGCGACCTGATCTCCTGGAGCGACCATATCTCCATAGACGTCTTAGCAATCCCCATAGGGCGATCACAGTAATCAAGCCAATGAGAACATAGACGCCCCAATAAACCCCTAAATTCCCCCGTGCCGTCAGTCCACTGAGGGTGCTGCTGGAGTGGAACCAGAATGTCCGAAATGTCAGGTCAGCCCAGTTCAGCCAATCGCTCAGGAAAGGTGAAGATCCGTTCGCGCCAACCAGGTTATCTACACCAAAGGTTATGACTGGATCGCCAAGAACGGCCAGGATTCCGCTGACGAAGCCCAGCTCTCGTACCTGGTTGAAGCGGATGACGAGGAAAACAAACCACCATCCGACTGTGATGGCGAAGGCAAGCACGACCAATCCCCAACGCCGCAACAGCGTTTGCCATTTCCATCTCTTCTGCCAGGCAAGTTGTAGTAATAGCAGTGTCATGATAGGCATGAGAACGATGCTGTGATACTTTGCAAAGGTGGCCAAGCCGATCAGCACCCCGAGGATAATCAGGGTACGGGAGCGCACATCGCCCTGGGCTATCCAAATCAAGTACACGACTGAAAACGCAATGAGTGGGAAAACCAGGTTATCATCGTTGAGCACGGCGCTGCTGATCACAAAGCGTGGGATAAAGGCAACAAAAGCGGCGGCCGCCAGGGCAAGATAGCGCCGCTCAGGGTAGATCGCGAGGACGGCCAGGTAAACAGCGATAATGGTTGCGGCGCCAAGCGGGATTGAAGCCAGGCGAGCCAGGTGCCAGGCCAGGGCTATGCCGTGAAAAGGAAAGGCATCGTCTCCCGTGTGGAATATGTTGTGACGCACACGCCCATCATCAGGAATAAGTCGCTCCAACTTCAGATCAACTACGGGCAGTTGGGGCGAATCCGATAGGTCGACGTGCTGCGTCAGCAGCGCCACCAGGGTGTGGTAGAACGGAGAAGCATCGCCTTTGGTGCCAACAGCATCTCTCTCCTCCAGAGTCAAGGGAGGCCTGTGTTGTTCGGCGATGAAACTGATCAGGGCGAAATGCGGTATTTCGTCGTTGATCTCGCCCAGGGGGAAGACGAGGCTGTAGATGAAGGCAAGAATCACGAACACAAGCACGACGCCGACCAACGGCCAGTGTGCAAATCGGGCATTTGTGGCGTCGCGTTGGCCCCCAGTTTCTTTCGATTGGTTTGCCCTCAAAAGTCCACGTCCTTCCCCTGGTAGGCGTATTCAAAAAGACGGTGCGTGTCGTCGGTGCTGAGGTCGCGGGCGCTGGCGACGATGGTGGCGTCCATTTCGGCGTTGTCCACCAGCTTGTCGAGCCGGGCTGCAAACTCGCCGGATGTCAGATCGGGGAGCGCCTCGTGGATACTCAGCGGTTGCCCAACCCGCCGCTCCAGGTCGCGGATGGCCGACACCAGGCTGGCGACTCCTTCCTTTTCGTCGGCGGCGGGGAGGCCCAGGAAGCGGGCGATGTCGGCGTAGCGGGTCGGCCGGCCCCCTTCCGCCAGGACGTTGAATTGGATGGTATAAGGCAGGAAGAGGGAGACCGCCCGCCCGTGAGGCACGTGGAAAACGGCTCCCAAGCTGTGTCCTAATGCGTGGGCGGCGGCCGTCAAGGAGTTGATGAAACCCAGCCCGGCCAGGCTGGCTGCGTTGTGCATCTTCTCGCGCGCCTGTGTGTCGCCGCCGTCAGCGAAAGCGCGGGGCAGATAGGTGAAGATCACGTGGATGGCTTTGAGACACAGGCCATCTGAGAAGTCGTTGTGCCAGGTGGACGTGTAGCCCTCGACGGCGTGGGTCAAGGCGTCCAGACCGGTGTCGGCGGTGAGGCGTGGGGGCATCTGGGCGGCGAAGACCGGGTCCACGATGGCGATGTCGGGGGTGCATTCGGGGGCGCCAGTGGGGATCTTGCGCCCCTCCTCGGTATCGGTCAGGACGATGGCCCAGGTCGACTCGGAGCCGGTGCCGCTGGTGGTGGGGATAGCGGCCAAACGCGCTTTCTGGCGCAGACCCAGTTCGTCTAACGGGTTGATTTCCTCAGGAGCCAGATCGGGCCGCTCGTAGAGAATCCACATCGCCTTGGCTGCGTCCAGCGCCGAGCCGCCTCCCAGGCCCACGATCCAGTCTGGCTTCTTTTCGAGCATCAGCGCTGCGCCGCGTTCCACTGTTTGTAACGATGGCTCCGGTTCTACCTGGTCGAACACGTCACAATCCAGGCCCGCCTCAGCCAGTTTGGCTTTCACTACTTCCACAAAGCCCAGGCGGACCATCGTCTCGTCGGTGACAATGATGGCTTGATCACCTTTAAGGTAAGCCAGGTGGTCCAAAGCGTCTTCGCCAAAAACCACATCAGGGCTGCGAAAGTACCACACGGTTGTCTCCAGTAGCCAGTAGTCAGAACTCAGTAGTCAGAAGCCAGTAGTCAGAGGCTATTGCTTTCGGCGGTCGAGGCTGCGGGATAGGCCGACCAGCATAGCCGCGATTTCGTCGGCTTGTGCGAGCAGAGTCTGGTTCCTTTCCAAGGCACAGTAGCCAAGTCTATGGGCAATTTCAAGGGCCGTCATAGTCTCGTAGGCAGAACGTAACGCGTAGCCCAGGAATCGCTGAAAATCGGCCTTCGAGTTACTACCTGCCCCTTCGGCGATATTGAGGGGAACGCTGACGGCAGCACGACGGAGTTGGCTTGTCAATCCAAACTGTTCTGCCTTGGGATACTCGGCACTGACACGATATATTTCGGTGACAAAGCCCATCGACCGTTGCCAAACCTTTAACTCTCGGAACTTGTGCATAATAGTCTCCAGAAGTCAGTAGTCAGAAATCAGTAGGCAGAAATCAGCGGTCAGTGGTCAGACAATCTGCCTCTGGCTACTGATCTCTGACTACTGTCTACTGAAATCTGGCTACTCATCGGGGGAACTCGGTGGGCACGCGGGTCGTGCAGCGCACCAGCTCGTTGGCGGCTTTGACGGCTCGCATGATTTTGGCCATATTGCCCTTGAGCTTGAGCTTCTTGGTCATAAGTCCCTTCATGGGGTCCAGCCGCAGCTCGATGACGTCCTTCCAGGCGCTGACTGGTGCGCTTATGATGAACTCCGGGTCCTTAACCGCCGGGTCTCGCGTGATGAATGCATCGCGGCTTTCCCCGTGCCACAGGTCCAT
>JAUVPY010000195.1 GCA_030598425.1 Anaerolineae bacterium | reverse complement strand
CGCTGGCGAACATATTGACCGATTCGACGACCAAATACAACACTTGTCCCTCGGGTGTGTAAAACCCAGCGATATTCCGTGCCGCTGAGTCAAGAGCCTTTGCCGCAAAGTCAGCGGTCGGGTCAAGCAAGTCCATGGCTACGTACAGTTCCCGGTTTCGGTCCAAAGCGGATGAGACACGCTCTTGCGTGTACTCTGTTTCCAGGTACTGGCGCAACTCCGGCCGGGTGAGAAAACGAGATGGGACGTCCTGCTGCAGCTCCAAACCACGGGTATTGACCACATAGTCGGTAATCTCGTTGATCTTGTCGCGATTGATGAAATCAGGCGGGACAACCAGGGTAGGCGTAGAAGTTGGCAGACGGGGTACGCTGGTGGCGGTGGGAGATGGGGTAAAGGTTGGAGTAACGCTAGGAATCGGGGGGGCCTCGGGGGTACTCTGAGCGATGATCTGCTCGGAGGGTGCCGCGCCCAACAACCCGTCACGGTCGACAAGTACTGAGACGATCAGGGCACTGAGCACACAGAAAACGGCCACCACCAGGCCGGCCAAGATGAGCGCCTGCGTGAGCGACATCTTAGCCGGCGACTTAGTAAACTGTGTCTCCTGCCCAGATGACGTTCGAGGCTCCGATCGTGCTTCGACTTTCGGTAACCGTTTCAGCGGTTCGCTCACCGGAAGACTCCAGCCTCGGCCAGTGCTTCACGTTGGCGTTGGAGCAACTGCTCGATACCGGAGGCAGCCAGGTCAAGTAGTTGGTTCAGTGTCGGGCGGTCAAACGGATGCCCTTCGGCGGTACCTTGTACTTCCACGAACTGGCCATCGCCCGTCATCGCCACGTTCAAGTCGACATCGGCAGAGGCATCTTCAGCGTAACACAGGTCGAGCAATGGACGACCTTCGACCACCCCCACGCTAACAGCGGCAACCGGTATCACCAGTGACTCGGGGGGCAGGTCGCCAGCGGCTATCAGCCTCCACAGGGCCAACGCGACCGCCACGTAGCCGCCAGTGATAGCCGCTGTGCGCGTTCCACCGTCGGCCTGGAGCACGTCGCAATCCACGGTGAGCGTGCGTAGGCCCATGAGATCCAGGTCTACCGCAGCACGCAAGGTTCGTCCGATAAGGCGGCGAACCTCCTGCGAGCGTGCTCCCCCCGCACCCGCCGACCGGGGTGTACGGGTGTGGGTGGCACGGGGGAGCATTGCATATTCAGCCGTCAGCCAACCACCCCCCGACGCCTCGCGCCAGGCAGGCACCTTTTCCTCGACTGACACGTTACACAGAACCCGCGTGCCCCCGGTCTCGACGAGCACCGAGCCTTCAGGGTAAGCGATATAGCCGGTGATGAAACGCACCGGTCTTAGTTCGTCGTCAGCACGACCGTCGATGCGCGTCATACTGCGGACCACTAGCTCGACAGGAACTCGTCGATAGCCTGCTTGCTGATGCGATAGCTGCTGCCGATCTTCTTGGCCTTGAGGTCACCTGACTTGATGACTTCTAGCATGTCCTCTTCGCCCACCCGCATATAGGCCGCCGCCTCGGAGAGGGTCATAACGTCGGCGGTCGCTTGCTCCCCAGCACCCTGGTCGCCCTGCATAGCCTGGCCCATTGCCTGACCCATGACGGCCCCCAGGCCAGCGCCGGCACCCAGGCCCACGCCAGCGCCGGTCAACCCGCTGCCCTCTTGCTGGGCTGCGTCGCGCAGCGCTTGCGCCGCCTGGTATTGCGTGAACTTCTGCATATCGCCGATGGCCCCCATGGAGGCGCGCTGGTCGATGGCCTTTTGTACCTCTTCGGGCATGCTGATGTTCTGAAGGAAGAAAGTCTTGAGGGCCAGACCGAAGGAGTCGAACTCATCGCCCAACTTGGCCCGCACTGCTGCGCCGATCTCATCTTGCAGAGCTGGCAGGTCCAAGGCCGGGATCTTGGCTTCGCCCAGGATATCGGTGAAACGGGCGATGATCATACCGCGCAGGAAGTCTTGAATTTCGCTGGTGCGATATGCACCCCCAGTGCCCACAACCTTCGTCACGAAGAACTGTGGATCGGTGATTTGCACCGAATAGTTGCCAAAGGCACGCAGCCGCACGATACCGAAGTCAGCATCACGCAGCGTGATGGGCTCAGGCGTACCCCACTTCCAATCGGTGAATTCAACCAGATTAACAAAATAGACCTCGGCCGTGAAGACATCTCGGCCCCCGGTGCCCAGTTTCAGCAGGCTCGACAGCAATGGGACGTTGGCGGTGGTAATGTGGTGTCGCCCGGCGCCGAAGACGTCCATCGCCTTGCCGTCCCGATAGAATACGGCCGCCTGGGATTCACGCACGTTTACCGCCGAGCCGAGGCGAAAATCACCTGAGCCAACCTCTGGAACACGAACAACCATCTGATCACGTCGCTGATCGGGTGCTTCTATTACGTCGATTATCCTCGCCATTATGTGACCTCCTGATAATGCGTATTGCGTATTGCGTGCTGCGTATTGCGTATCGCGTGGCGTGTGCTACACTTTTTTACACAGCGCCGGTGATAGCACTTTCACGTTGTCGCCAGGTGGCGTTGGCCTCCTCGGCGGCTGATACCACATCTCGGATAGCTGCCTTCACATCGCCACCTGCGTCCATGGCAGCCGCCAAGGCATCGATGGCCGACTGAATGGCTGACAGGTGCCCCAGCATGCTCTCGTCAAAATCGTAGAGAGCGTCCAGTTCTTCCTCTTTGACCTTGACTTCGTCGAAGAGTCCGGCATAGCCATAGCTGGCCGTCCGGATCCTATCGGCCAAACTCTGTACCTTGGTGACAGCCCGGTCCAGATCGTCGATCAAGAGCAGGCCGCCCCCCTCCAGCAAATCACGCTGCAACTCAGCCAGCCTACGTTGCTGCTCGTTGAGTTGGTCGGCCAGGTGTTCGCGCAACAGTTTGTCTGCGGCGCGCCGATCCTCCTTCTCCTTATAACCACGGTAGCCGGGAATCTTTGAGGCCAAACTCTCCAGGCCACCCTTCGAATCTTCAACCGTGTGTTGATAGTCCATCAGTTACTCCCCTCCCTTGATTTGAGCATTATAGGAACACATCGGTCCCACAGTACCTACAGGTAATTACGCCTTTGCCTGCGAACTCCTGCTCGCCCCCGCAATTGGGGCACTTGTTGCCGGTTAGTTGTGATGCCTCCTTTGAGTACAGGACGCCATCATCCCAGTTGACGTAGCCGGTGAAGAGCTCCATACCCACCAACTTATAGACGTCATCCCGGACCTGGTTGCTGGTCGACTTGAGTTCGAAGACCAGGTCGGTGATGTCTACCTGACCGCGGGTCTTGACCATGTCCAGTATTTTGCGCTGGCGGCCCACATCGGCCATCTCCGCTTCTTCAGCGCGCCCCCGCATCACCAAATAGATTCCCACACCAACAAAGGGAACAGCAATGAAGATGGACAGGACAACGCCCAGTACGAACCCGCCGGCTGCATTGGTTTCAACGTTGCGCGTCGAGGTATAAGCAACGGCAGAACCTCCCAGGCAGACCAAAATACCCACGATGACAAGAATGATGCCAACCAACCGGCCACTTCTGCTGATCACGATCGCTCCTCCTATGCGCCGTCGCTAGTAAGTATACCCCCTTGGGACCAATCATCCAAAGCCGCCCGAACCACCGCCGCCACCACCACCGCCGCTGAAGCCGCCGCCGCTCCAACCACCACCACCGCCGCCGGACGAGCTGCTGGGTGGCGTGCTGGTCAGCACGGTGCTGGTCGAGCTGAGCATAGCCCCCAGGCCCGCGCTCATACTTGCCAGGGAGGTACCCATGCCTCTGCTCATATCGCCCAACGAAGGGGTCTTGCCTCCCTCGCCGGCCAGCGTCCCGGGTGGTCCACCTGTCCCACCCTCCGACGGCGTCCCCACCCCGCCGCCGTGGCCGTATCCGTGGCCGGGTAGGAAGACGGGTCCCCACCAGCTCGGCGCAGGCGTATTCACAGCCGCGAACTGATTGATGAGCCTCCGTTCCAGGCCAAAGGCCACCGCGTAGGGCAGAAACTCCTCAAATTTATCTTTCACGGCCTCCAGATCGTCGTGTTTATCGATGGTTTGCAGGTAACGCTTGAACGCCAGCCACTTGGCGGCCTCTTCGGCCCCTTTGGGCGTCTTGCGCGGCATGTGACGGCCAACGATCACTAGACCGACCATGGCCGCCGCCAGAGACACACCAGGACAGGCTACCCAAGGCGAAATCTCCCCCAAGATCACCAGTAAGAACAGGGCGATCACGCCGGCAATGACCAAGCCAGCACACCCCAGACCAGACCAGACGCGACGGGTGGCTTCGGGGCTGCGCGGGAAGAAGCCTTGATTCACTACTTCTTTATACAGTTGCTCACGCAAGTCGGGGATGGCGGTGTAGAACTTCTGGCGAAGATCAGATAAGCGTCGCGTTTCGCGCTTGCCAAAGACGCGCTTGATCAGAGTCTTCTCATAGGGCAGAGTTGCCTTGCTGGCGTCTTCCAGATAGAAGATGAAATCGCTCCCCGAGCCGATACCCAGAAAGCCTTCTTTCTTCTCTTCTTCCATTCGGAGCGCACCCCGGCGCGCCAGGTCTACGATGCTGGCGATAATGTCTTTTACGTCGGCCTTTTCATCCACCAGGGTACCCACTATACCGGCTGGCAAATCGCTGGGAGGTTCGGTGATGTACTCGGCCACCAGCCCCACCGGGCGGTCGCGCCCACGCGTGTACCACAACAGATACACGGCCAAGGGCCCACCGAACAACAACATCAATCCCAATGCACCAAAGATAACGGACAGGACCGGCCCCCAGGACTGCTTACGATCAAAGGACTCCTGCCACGCCGGCGGGGCGCCTTGCACGGCATCGCCAGGGAACTCCACTCGAACCTCGAGTTCTTGATCGGCCGGGATGTTCTGCGCCTCGAAGATTACCTGCCCCTGGTCGTCGTAGTAGTTGGTGGCCGATGCGCCGTAGCTGGCATACATTACCTCGTCCTGGGAGTAGGCGGCGGGCAAAGCTACCGCAACCCGCGAATCACGGACGGGAAAATTGTGGTCAGGGGGGATCGCCTTCCACCAAACTTGAACGCGGTCGTCGTAAAAGCGTAACCCGCCGTTCACCCGGTAGCGAATGATATAAGTGTGGGTGCTGTCCCTGGTAGGTGGGAAGTACCAGGTAATCTCCAGTTCCCCATCGCTTATCGAAGTGGTGAAGCCATACTCGTCGGTTGACCCCGGCGCGTAAGGTCGCTCGACGCCGTCGATGATTTCGAATATCTGTACGTCGGTGATGCGTTCCACCCGGTCCAACGGAATGGCGCGAAATCCAAAGCGAAAGGTGCCGCTGGTGAATACAATCTCCTGGACCTCTTCAACGAGCATATCTGAGTTCTGTTGAACGTCGAGATCCACGTCCCAGCGCTGCCAATACAGGCTCTTCTCTTGTGCCTGGGCAAATCCCGAGCTTCCCAGGATCAGGATCAGCGCCAGCAATAATCCTAGCCAAAGGTGCCGTCGCATAAAACCAGCCTCCTATTTGGAAACCAAGCTACTCCTATTATAGACGAATTGACCAAAAAAGAGAAGAGGTTAAACGTACTAAAGGCTGACAGTCGGCTGTCAATGGTGACGGCGGGGAGTGAGGCGTGATGTCGTTTTGCGTACTGCGTAGTGCGTAGTGCGTGATAGGAAGCGCGAAAGACGGCTCACGGATCACGCTTCACGGGTCACTTGTAGTCAGGTGTTCGGCAAACCAATCAGCCAGAGTGTTGGTGGTTTGGGACAGGAGGATGAGGGTGAGGTGACTTGCGCCAGGCACGATGGTCAGTTGGGTGGGCGTGTTGGCAACCTGGTGCAGGCGACCGCCGT
>JAUVPY010000260.1 GCA_030598425.1 Anaerolineae bacterium | reverse complement strand
GGTCAGTAAAAACATTCCAAACCGTTTCAGGATATAGCCCTTGGTTATGCCACTCATAACAATCCTCTTTTGAGCTAGTCAGCGATTAGCTAGTCAGCGATCAGCTTGTCAGCGGTCGGCGTTCAGCCTGTCACCCATCAGCGATCAGCTAGTCAGCACTCAGCGGGATGCTGAGGTGCTGACTAGCTGAAAGACTAAGGGACCGACGAGCTATTTCTGTGCCGGCTCTAGGTTGTGGATAACAACGGCAAACGTTGACGGGCTCACGTCTGGCTGGATATAGGCGTTGTCCACGGTTGGCCAGTTTGTCCAGTAGGTTTCGTTAAAGGGCCAGATGATAGGGTTTTGGACGAGTGGGACAGTCGGCAGATCTTCAAACCAGTAATCCTGAGCTTCCACAAACAGCTCATCGATCTTGGGGTCGCCGGGCGGCAGGGTCGCGATTTCGGCTACGAGCTCGCTGTATTTCTCTGCATTCTCACCACTCCAAAGCATCGAGTTGGAATAGAAAGAGGGAAGGGGCTCACCCGGTGGGCCCAGGTGCCGCGTGCTGTAGGCATCCAGTGATTGCCAGGGATCGAGCCTTGAACCGCACGACGCGAAGAAGATGAACGTCTCAAGCTGGGTGTTTACCAGGTTGTCGACGAAATTGGGGATAGTCTGGATGTCTTGCACGGCGTTGATACCGACGGCCTGCAACTGCTCAACCAGCACACTATTCATAGAATTGGCGATGGTGTCGTCAAAATTGACGATGGTCATCGCCAATTCCTCGCCGTCTTTCTCGTAGTAGCCGCTTGATTCGTTCAGCACGTACCCTTTGCTTTCGAGGATGCTCTTGGTCAATTCAGGGTCGTAGGTCTCAATCGGATACTTGTCGAAGTCGACCTGGTCAATATAGCGCGTGAGCGACGGGAAACTGGGCATATCGGTTGTGAAGGGTGGCTGATTATCAGGAGTTGGCCTTCCTTCCTTTCCATCGTGCCGATCTGGAAGTCCATCTTCACCAGTCTGCTAACGACTCTCATTTTTCCGAGTCCTAATCCTTTCTCAACCTGCCTGTCTCCTGGGCATATCTAATGCGTTTTTCAAACAGCTTGGGCATATCTTCGACTTCGTACCCGGCGGGCGGCATGAACTGTCCACGACCATACAGGGTGTTCAAGACCTGCTTAGCTCCATCCATCTTGTCCGAAAGGGTCTGTGGCGGATTGCCGGGCGGGAAGAGGTTAGGTGGATAAATCGACTCTTCGTATATCTCCCGGAAGCCCTCGGTACGTACGTCAATCCACAAGTTGTGGTTGGCAATGGTGCGATGCTCGCGCAGCGCTTCAATGTCGATGGGTGCTGCAATGATCTGCTCCGCCGGGTAAGATGCCTGTCTTAACACCATACCCGTATAGTCTATGATAATGGAGTGGCCGGGGCAGAACGCCTTTGGGTAATACTCATAATTCACAACGCCCCAGTTGGAGCCGAGCAAATAACACATGTTATCGTGGGCCCGGGTGCGGCGGGTGAACGTCCAAAAATCCCACGGCTCATTCACGCCTTCAAATTCCTGCAGCGCGGTGGGATGGCAAAGTACCTCAACGCCGTTAAAGCCCAAGGCCCGTGACACCTCTGGGGTAGCGCCATCGTGACACGTCATCGTGCCCAGCTTGCCGATGTCAGTATCGACGACGGGGAAACGGGTCTTGATGTCGCTGCCAAAGACCTCGCCATAGGCGTCCATCATATCGTGTGGACTGGTGCCCAAGCCGATCGAAGCCGGGATATGCCACTTGTGATAGCGCAGGATCACGTCGCCGCTAGGTCCGATGACAAAGGCTGTGTTGAACCAACGGTCAGGAAACTCGGGCACCCGCTCTACCACGCCACCGCCTGCGATGTAGATGCCGTACTCCTTGGCTTTCTCACCCAAGACATCCAACTCAGGGCCGGGGATGGTAATGGCCTTCTTCATAAACGCTTCGAGGGCGTCTTCCCCCTTGCCTGGTGTGGTGACACCCTGCAAGAAGTACTCGGGAAAAACGACCAAGCGGACGGGTAACTCGTAGAAATAGCCCACGCCGAAATCAATGAGTTTGCAGTAGCGTTCCAGGTTTTGGAAAATCTCATCTCGCGTCTGAGCCATGGTGACCTCAGGCTGGACGATAAGGGCTGTGTATTTCTCAATCTTTGTGCTCATGTGTGTCTCTCCTCAGAGTTGTAAGAGTGAACGGAGTTGGACGTCCGTTAGAATTCCGGTTCTCGTATGCCGATCTCTTCCAAAATCACGTTGGCCGTAATCGTACCCGCGGCAGAAATCGCGCCCCCGGGGTGGGTGTACGGACCGGTCATATAGAACTTCTCGAAGGGCCCCCTGTACTGCGAATAGCCAGGGAAGGGGCGCAGGAAGCCCGATTGGGACATACGCATAGCCCCACCTGTAGTGGTCCCATTTACCAAGCAAGGGTTATCCCTTTCCATACTGGGGCCGGTATCCACATAGGCCGCCAGGATGTTGTCGTCAGTCATATTGGTGGTGTATTCTCGTAGTTTCTCCAATTCAACATTTACCATGTAGTCCTGGCCGACGTCATCCCAGTGTTCGCCGTTGGCCAACTCAATTGGCACAAAGGTGTCCATAATCAGGGTATGTTTGCCGTCTGGCGCGCGGGACGGATCGACCAGCGTCCAGCAGGCGACCCATAGGAAGGGATTGGTGGGTGCGATGCCCATGGACATCTCGGCGTATTGGCGCTTGATATCTTCCACCGAGCCAAATATCCGCTGGAAGGGGGTCTGGTTCATCTCCTCGCTGCATTTGTACTTAGGCGGCTCATTGAGGGCATAGTGCGCACGAACAATGGTGAAATCGCCCGGATTGTAGTTCCTGACCTTGCGCAGGAACTTCTCGTCTAGAACGCCATCCTCCATCATCTCCAGATAGGTCAACTTGGGATTGAGGTTGGTAACCACAGCCTTGTTGGCCATAATCTTTTGGCCATTCTCCAGCTCTATGCCTTTGGCTTCCCCATCTTCGACAATGAAGCGCTTCACAGGAGATTCGGTCAGCACTCGGCCCCCATAGCGCTCGATCATCTTGGCAAAGGCAAGAGGGAGCTGCATGGTGCCGCCTTCGGGGATCGACTCGCCGTAGACGTGAATGGCGGGGATCATGATGTAGAACATCTCCCCCCTCCCTTCTTGAAGGGGATTGATACCCGGCGCTGTGGCCCAGCCAAGTATGAATGATCGCACAAACTCATTTTCGAAGTTCTCAAGGGTGAAATCCAGCGGACTCAAGGCGTAGTTGCGCAGCATTTCCAGTCCCTCTTCGCTGTTTTCCATCACAGCCGGCAAGTAGCTTGGTGGCGCGGGGGGCGAAAAGAAACTGGTGATGAAACCGTCTTTGATATCCACAAAACCGTCGTAGATCTCCTTGTAGCGTCGGGCATCCTTTTCTGAATACTGGGCGATGCTGGCCACGGTTTTGTCCACGTCTTTGTAAACGATAATACCGGGACCTTGTTTGAACGGATGCCCGGTGATGTGATCGTTGGCCCAGTGGTATTTGAGGCCCAGTTCTTCGAGTTCCGGCAGCAGCTTGGCGAACTCAGCATTGGCATGAATCCAGACGTGGGAGGAGCCGTACATGTCGTGTTTAAACCCCGGCAGGGTTACCTCGCGGGTGACGACACCGCCGCCCAGCCACTTGCCCCGCTCTGCTACCAGTACGCTCAGCCCTTCTTTGGCAAGTACGGCCCCGCAGGCCAGGCCATTGTGGCCGCCACCGGCGATGACTACATCATAGTCGGCCATCTTTGCGCGCTCCTTAGTGTTTATATTTATGTTCGCTTCAGTGCGAATAGGTCCCTGGTTAAGTTGTAGTCAGCTTTATGCAGGTCTGGAACTTAGTCGCAGCCCTAAAACGAAGGAGGGGTGATTGCCGTGACGATGATCGCATCGGTGTCGCCGATGTTGCAGCTGCGATGGGGCACGGTGCTGGATTGGTATATCGTGTCCCCCGGGCCGAGGGTGTAATGCTCATCGCCCACCCACACTTCTATCTGTCCCTGCAAAACAAATCCACACTCTTCACCTGCGTGGGTTAGAGGGATGTCGCCCGTATCCGCACCGGGTGGTATAACCACCCGCATCATCTGTATGTCACGTTTCAGGTCAGGGGAGAGCAGCTCGTTACGAATCCCCGAACCGGGATAGATGAGTATTTTGCGTTGATCGGCCCGGACCACTTGGGCCAAGTTCAGCGTATGCCGACCCTGCTCATTGCTCTTCTGGTTTGGCTCTTCAAAGAAGGTTGCCAGGGTGAGCCCAAATGCTTTTGTTATCGTGTGCAGGGTTCCAATGGAGGGGTTAGCTTGGTCACGCTCAATCTGGCTGAGAAAAGAGGGGGAAATACCACATTGCTCGGCCAGCACGGCCAATGCATACGTCGGGCTTTGCGATGCTGACGTATTTTGGCGCCCAGCGACGGCTTTTGGAGAGAAGGGGAATCTTCCGAAATAGCCATTTCACTTTAATCGAAGGGATTTTGATGCAATCAAAAACTATTGTCATTATATCCGATTTTCAGCAGTCTGTCAAGTCAGTTTTGCCAGATGTTTTGATACAATCGAATTTAGTCTGACAACAGATTTGGTGCGAGGCTTTCTCGGAAGGTGGCGGTCGTAGTAGCGTGCAGTCACACTGAACGGTATCTCGTCTTGCCTTGTTGTTAACTCATTGTGATGAAGCTCTTAGCCCTTCGCACAGGTGATATCATCGCCATTTACGGATCTAATACATCGCCGACACCCGGTCCTCCTCCACCCCTGCGGGGAGGGAGGAGGCGATGATCAGTCCATCCACGCTGACGATGGCCGATGCTTGCACGTCGGGAGTACTGACCTGCAGGTCTCGCAGGCGCTCCACCATCAGGTCTGCACGCGATCTGCTCATTCTGGTTCCTTATCCGATTTTGTCAGAATTCGTCTATCCCAGTTGCCAGGGCGAGC
>JAUVPY010000376.1 GCA_030598425.1 Anaerolineae bacterium | reverse complement strand
GTTGGGACGCAGGGGCAGGGTCACTTCACGTCGTTCGCCCAAGTTGTGGCCGATCAGTTGGGAGTGGATGTCACGGACGTGCGGGTGGTGACAGGTGATACGGGTCAGTTCCATTGGGGGACGGGCACCTTCGCCAGCCGAGGGGCGGTGGTCGCCGGCAATGCCGTCAACGCTGCTGCCTCAAACGTCCGTGCCAAGGTTCTAAAATTGGCCAGTGAGGTCTTAGACGCGCCCGAGGAGGAGCTGGAGTTGGTAGATGGCCAGGTGCGGGTGGCTGACATTCCTCAGCAGGCCATCAGCCTGGGTGAACTGGCGGTGCTGGCAAACCCGCTGCGGGGCGCGGTTGAGCCCGGGACCGAGCCCGGTTTAGAATCCACCGACTACTTTGGTCCCAAGACCTGCGCGACCGCCTTCGGGGTGGTGAGTATGATCGTCGAAGTCG
Organism: Anaerolineae bacterium; assembly: GCA_030598425.1. Taxonomy (GTDB): domain Bacteria; phylum Chloroflexota; class Anaerolineae; order 4572-78; family NAK82; genus JAUVPY01. The sequence continues at coordinate 3,431 of JAUVPY010000376.1, read as the reverse complement.
ACCCTGAAACGATGCTGGTCGAGATCAAGCGGCTGGTGATCGCTCACGACTGCGGAACAGTGCTCAATCCGATGATCGTGGAAGGCCAGATCCACGGTGGCATATCTCTGGGGATCGGCAACTCCTTTTACGAAAAACTGGCATACGACGAAAATGGGCAACTTCTGAATGCTTCATTTATGGACTACCTTCTGCCCAGATCCACCGATATGCCGCCTCAAATAGAGATCGGCCATCTGGAAACGCCTTCCCCACTTAATCCCATGGGCTCCAAAGGAGTTGGTGAGGCTGGAGCTATCCCGGTACCGTCTGCCTTCGCGCAAGCAGTCGAGGATGCGCTGGCCGACTACAACGTGGAAATCCTTGAAACGCCGCTCAGCCCCAACCGGCTGTTCGAAATCATACAGGCGGCTCGTCAGGGTAGCGGAGAAAATGATGCGTGATGCCGTGATGCGTGATCTGCGGCGCGTATTGCGTGCTGCGTATTCCGTACCGCGAACCTCGCAACGAAGTACGCAGTACGAAATACGTGGCACGTATCACGCGTCACGCATCACGTCTTACCTTCTCAGTGGTCAGGAGGAAATGTAACCATGAAGCTAGCGGGAGAATACGTTTTTGACGGCTCTCGTGAGGAAGTTTGGGAACTGGTGCGAGACCCAGAGGTGCTGGCCACCGCTTTGCCCGGCACCCAAAACCTGAACCAGGTAAGCGAGAGTGAGTACCAGGGACAAATGAGTATTCGGATGGGTCCGGTTTCTGGCACCTTTTCCGGCAAAGTTGTCGTGTCAGACGAGGTGCCACCCGAGAGCTATACCCTGGCGGTAGAAGGCAGGGGCGCGCCCGGCTTCGCCAAGGGAACCGGCAATGTGAACTTGGTCGATCAAGGCGATGGCACGACCCTTATGCAATACGAGGGCGATGTGCAAATCGGCGGCAAATTGGCTGGCGTGGGTCAGCGCATGCTGGAGACGGTGAGCAAGAGCATGACACGCCAGGGACTGGAAACGCTAAACCAGGCGCTGCAAGCCCGGAAACAAGGCGAGGTCGAGGGCCAGGAAGTCGAATTCACGCCACCCTCGGAAACCGAGTTCGCGGTGGCGGTCGCCAAAGACATGGCTGCCGAGATCTTTTCACCTGAGAACCGGACCGTATGGCTGACCCTCGCCGTGGCCATCATCGCTATGGCGGTCGGGTTCGTATTGGGCAGGTTAAGCAGCGCCGACAGGAGGTGAGGCCCAGAAAGAAACCATCGCTCACGAGACACCAGGGCGATTTTGACAAGCCCCCAATGATTGTGTAGAATTGCATTTGCTTCTCTCGGCAAGTGTGTTGGTTGGCTAACTCTGCCCAAAGAACACTCTGGCCCACAGTTCCGCCCAGCGCTCACAGACAGAGGCCAGGCATTAACTCCGCAATGATGCCCGTGGAAGGCTCGGCTGCGTCTTCGACATGCGTGCAGCGGGCTCAATTCACTTCTCCATTCGCAACGAAACCGGGTGTTATGCAATACTATGGCTGGTACTCTCGGTTCTTAAATAGCCCGAAAAAACACGGAAAGGAGGAGATAAGACTGCCTTAAACCCCTAGATGTCAGAATATCACACTAGTCCCGGAAGATACTGCGTGTACGGCCAGTTTCCAAATCGGCCACAAGACGGCGGGTAAGAAACCCGCCCTATATGCCCTCCACGATAATAATGTGGAGCTATCAAGGAGGAGAGGATAGAGATGAAAAGCAGACTTTTTGGGGAGAAAGGGATTACAGTATTTGCGGTAGTTGTAATCTCTTTAGTATTGGCCGTGGTGGTTGTAGGATGTGCGCCGGCACCGCCTGCGGAAGAAGCGGTTGAAGAGGCCCCTGAAGAAATGGAAGAGGGGGCTACGCTGGCGATCGAGCATTTCAGCATCATTGAAGGCACGACTTGGTCTGGAGCTCACGACCGCGCCGGAAAGCGAATCGCGGAAAAATATCCTGACGTAGAATACGTCTACAGAGAGGAAGTAGGGCCTGATCTCACAGTTCCCTTCGCTGAAGAGTTGATCGCTGATGGAGCCAACATCGTTGTGGGCAACGCAGAGTTTATGGGCCTGCCCTTGAAGGACATCGCTGAAAAGTACCCGGATGCTTATTTTGTGTCCATCATTGCCAGCGATCTGTCAACGGAGCGGAACTTCATCAGACTCTTCCCCAGGCAGTATCAGGCATTGTACCTGGAAGGGCTCATTGCTGGGGCGTTAACTGAAACAGGCAACATCGGCATCGTCTCGGCGTTCCCCTCGGTGCAGGTCATCAGGCGGACAGCCGGCTTCTACCTCGGGGTGCAGGATGCGGCAGAAATGCTAGACAAAGACATCACGGTACACGTGAAGTACGCTGGCGACTGGTATCTGCCCACGGAAGAGCGAGAAATCGCAGCGACCTTGGTGGATCAGTATGATGCTGATGTCCTGACCCATCAGACCGACTCAGGTTCCCCCCTGGACGTTGCCCAGGAAAAGGGCATTTGGTTTGTCGGGAAGGACATGGACATTGTAGGCTTTTACGGCTGGTCGGATACAGATACTGTGGCCGTGTCGTTCGACACGCGTTGGGAAGTCCTCTACGACCAGATAGTCCAGGATTGGCTGGCTGGCGAAGAAAACCCAGAGACCGTGCTGTACCTGGGCATGAACGACAGTATGACACTGGCTGACGGCACAGAAGTTGCAACCGTCGACATCATGAACGACGGCAAGGTGGGCGTAGACGCCATCAGTCCGGCTGCACGAGCGTCGATCCCGGATGAGATCGTAGACCTCGTCGAGCAAAGAAGAGATCAGATGATGGCAGGCGAGTGGGATCCGTTCACCGAGCACGAGTTCGTGAGCAACGGGACTGGCTTGGATCTGGAGGGTCTGCCGGTTCCAGAGGCGGGGACCGTGGTCAAGCCAGCCGGTGAGATGCCGACGGCCGAGTGGCTGCTTTCGCAGTTCAACTTCGACCTGGAAGGCATGGAGATACTGGAGTAGTATTGAGTACGGCAGTCTCCCTTGATTGTGCTGATGTATAACCATTTCTAGTAGCCAAGAGGCGTGAGGCTCTCATTCTTGAGGGAAAACTCCCAAAGGAGGGAGCCTCATTCCTATTATGGCGTATTCTAGTGGTTGAAACGCGGATCTTGGCTCTGAAGATAGAACGATTCTTGTCGAGGAAATCCCAGAGGAGAGACAAGTGCAAAAAGAGCTCCTGGAAGGGATAAAGCGCGGGGATACGGTCTTAGAGGCGAGGGGAATCACAAAGAGATTTCCCGGGGTCGTCGCGAATGACCAAATTGATTTCGAGATGAAAGCGGGCGAGATCCACGCAGTTCTCGGGGAAAACGGTGCCGGGAAGAGCACCTTGATGAACATCCTGTTCGGGCTATATCAACCTGACGAAGGCGAGATCT
>JAUVPY010000264.1 GCA_030598425.1 Anaerolineae bacterium | reverse complement strand
CGACGCCGGGTGTTTGTATCAACACTATCACTCTGACCTCGGACGTACAGCTGTTTTGGGAGAACCGAGCCAAAAACAGCTTCGCCTCTATAAGGCCATGTGGGCGGGCACACGTGAAGCGGTAGCGTATGTCAAGCCGGGAGTGTTGGCCTGTGAGGTTTATGATCTGGCTATGGAAGTGGCGCGCGAGGCGGGTATTCCTAACTTCCGACGTCATCACTGTGGGCACGGGCAGGGGCTGGAGGGCTATGAGCCACCGCTCATAGCGCCGGATGATAGAACACCGCTTCAGCCAGACATGGTGCTCAACATCGAGACACCCTACAACGAAGTTGGCTTTGGCGGCATGATTATTGAAGAGACCATTGTCGTGACTGAGAGTGGTTGTGAGCAAATTACCAGCATTGAATCCAGTTTATGTGTGGTCTGACTAGGCATGTGACGATTGGACAAGAGAGGCATGGGTAGCATCGTGGGTCTGCGCTGTGTCCGCTGTGGGGAATTATTTCCTCCCGCTGATATGTTCGAGGGATGCTCAGTCTGCGCGCCTGAAACCCGCGTCAATATTGTGCCTGTCTATGATGAACAAGAGGTGTCGCGGACGCTCAGTCCCGAGTCCTTGTCCCGGCGTCCGGCTAGCATGTGGCGATATTATGAGCTACTGCCGGTGGACTCTGAGCACTGCGTCAGCCTGGGTGAAGGGATGACCCCGCTGGTGGCCTGTCCAAAATTAGGGATACATCTTGGCATACCGAATCTGTACATCAAGGATGAATCCCAGAATCCGACCGGTTCTTTCAAAGACCGTCTAGCTTCAGCTGCTATCTCTGTAGGGCGGCGCAACGGTGCCCAGACGGTCGTGTGCAGTTCCACAGGCAATCTGGGTCTTGCAACGGCGGCCTACGCAGCGCGAGCCGGTTTGGACTGCGTCGTGCTGACCACGACCGCTTCGCCGCCCATGATGCAAATGCTCATGCGTAGTTATGGGGCCATGATAGTAGCCACTCTAGAAAAGAAGCAACGCTGGATGTTGATGAAAGCCTGTGTCGATGAACTGGGCTGGTTCCCTGTCAGTAACTACTGTCAGCCATTGGTCGGCAGCAATCCTTACGGCGTCGACGGCTACAAGACCATCGGCCTGGAGATATGCGAACAGTTGAATTGGAATGCTCCTGATGTGATTGCCTCACCGTCAGCTTTTGGCGAGGGGCTTTGGGGCGCATGGCAGGGTTGTGTGGTGGCGAGAAAGCTGGGCTTCACCCAATCGCTGCCCAGAATGGTAGCTGCAGAAGTCTTTGGTCCCTTGACCAATGCGTTGCAACGCGAACTAACCGACGTCGAGGAAGTCCCCTCTGGGGTGACTGTCGCCTACTCAGTCGGCTCTGGCGTTGCAACTTACCAAGCACTGCATGCCCTGCGCGAGTCGCATGGCACTGCAGGGCGTGCTGACGACGACGCACTTCTGGACATGCAACGTCTACTTGCAAAGACGGAGGGTATTCTCGCCGAGACGGCCTCGGTGTTGCCCCTTGTGCTGCTGGCCAAGCTGCGAGACAGCGAGTGGATACGCGAGGACGAGGTCGTTGTCGCCGTTCTAACGTCTGCCGGGATCAAAGACCCGGTATTAATAGAGGATCTTGACAACGAAGTACCCCGCGTTGAACCTGATCTCCGGAAATTCAAAGAGGCCCTGAAAGAAATCTATGCTTTCACATGTTGAATTGCCGTGGATCGGTGATCATTGGAAGAGCTTTTCGTCCGGAAAGGAGGTGGTGGTTAACGTAGTTGGCCGCTGATGATCGTGTATGTTTGAGGGCGTTCTTATGTGTCGAGGCAAATCTTTGCCAACCGCACACGCCTTCGTTGATATTAACTAGTAGAAGGAGAGAGGAAAATGAAGAGACACTATCGATACGGCGCATTGGTCCTGTTCATAGTATTGGCGGCACTCGCGCTGGCCGCCTGCGCGGCCCCGGCCGAAGAACCGGAAGTTCAAGAAGTCGAGGTGACTCGGATCGTCGAAGGAGAATCCGAGACCATCATCATAACGACGACCCCGGCCGAACCTATCCGACTAGGCCTACACACGCCACTCACCGGTGGCGCGGCTGACTTGGGTGATGACCAACGCAAGGGTATGACGTTGGCCATCGAGACAATCAACGTTTCAGGTGGTGTGCTGGGGAGCCAGCTACAGCTTTTCACCGCCGATAACGCCTGCACACCCGAGGGCGGCACCGGTGCTGGCCGTGAGTTAATCGAACTCCACAATGTCTCGGTGCTGCTTGGAGGGATGTGCAGTGGCGCGACCATGGGCGCAATGGAGGTAATGAAGGAACTTGAGGTGCCGGGAGTTACCACGGGCGCAAGCAGCCCCGCTGTTACCGAGCAGGACAACATCTGGGAGTTCCGCATCAATTCACACGATGCTATGATGGGCGAAGCCTTCAGCAGGTACATCGCCGACAACGCTGATTCAGTCGTGATGCTCGTGCTCAACAACGAGTATGGGCGTGGCGCCGATGAAGCCTTCCGCTCAGCCTTAGAACCGCTCGGAGTAGAAGTTATGAGCACCGAGTACTTCGAGCGCGAGACGGCTGACTACCGATCGATTCTGACAAGCATTAGGGCTGCCGATCCAGATGGTATTGTGATGGTTGGTGCGGCTGCTCCCGCCAACGTCTTCATCCGGCAGTTCCGCGAGCTTGACATGGACCAGAAGTTATTCACTCGCGGCGTGCTTGGCGCTGAGTTCGTGGACCTCACCGCCGATGACCCATCGCTGGGCGAGGGCATGACCAGCATCAACTACTGGACCTTCGGCGCTGACACCGATTTCCAGGAGGCCTATGAGGCTCGCTGGGGCGAGGACGCCCGGTTCCTAGCCGCTGTAGCCTACTATGGCACCTATGTCATCGCGGATGCGATTGAACGCGCTGGCAGCGCCGACTCGACGGCCATCCGCGATGCCTTAGAAGATACCAACATGCAGACGGGCATGGGGCCGGTTAAATTTGACGAGAACCGTCAGGCCTACAGCAACAGCTACGTCACCATACTGACGGATGGTGAGATCAAACTGCTAGAGGTGATTGAGCAGAAGCAACCCTAATCAGCAGAGGCGACAACGAAATGACATAGCACTCTGAACTCTGGCTGAACGCAGTACCGTACTGCCTTACTTTACCAACTAATCACCATTATGCGCAGTACGACGGAGAATCAGGCGTGGCTAGCTCAGTCGGTTAGCCACGCCTGCGCTTACTAGATCTTAGTCAAGGGCACTTATATGCAACTATTCATTGACCAAATCCTAAATGGACTCACCCTTGGATCCCTTTATGCGCTGGTAGCCCTAGGGCTCACCTTGACCTTCGGGGTCGCGCGCATGGTGAATTTTGCACACGGTGAGTTTTTCATGATAGGTGCTTACCTGTTCTGGATTTTTCAGATGCAGCTCAAGATCCCCTACCTACCTGCGGCAGGACTCACTGTGCTGGCGATGGCACTGTGTGGTGCTCTCTTTGAGAGAGCTATTGTGCATCCCATACTCGACCGGCCTTGGTATATCCACGTTGTTGCAACGCTGGCCGTCTCCGCTGCTTTGGTGAGTGGCGCAATTCTACTCTTCACCACTTCGCCCCGTGCTGCGCCGACACCCTACGCGCGCGTTATCTTTGAACTGGGCAGCTACCGCATCAGCTTGCAGCGAATTCTCATTTTCGGAATAACCATTATTTCCTGTGTATTGCTTAACTTGTTTGTGCAAAGGACCAAGTTGGGCAAGGCGATGCGCGCCATGTCACAGGACCGCGAAGTCTGTAAAATGTTGGGGATTGACCCACAGCGTATCATCCTAGTAACTTTCAGCATTGGCGCTGCACTTGCGGGGCTGGCTGCAGCCTTTGTCGCTCCGGTTTTTGTCATTATGCCTGGCATGGGAGCGCTTATCACGCTCAAAGCGTTCGCCACTATCATCGTGGGAGGGATGGGTAATGTGCGTGGCACGATAATGGGCGCCTATCTTCTAGGGGTCACTGAAGCTCTGACTGCAGGTTACATCGCCTCGGAATACGCGAGTGTCGCTCCGTTTGTTTTGATGATCCTTGTGCTCATGTTCCGGCCGCACGGATTGTTTGGACAGAAGGTGGGCCTATGAGAGTCGTCAAACTCGCGCTGGCTCTAGTAGCTGCGGGTTTTGTACTTGTCCTCCCATATATCACGACCACGACCTATTTCGTGCATATCGCCACGCTGACCTGTATCTACATCATCTTGGCGTTGAGCTTCGATTTAGTGGTGGGCCAGGTGGGCGCCCTCTCGTTCGCACAACCAGCTTTCTTCGGGATTGGTGGTTACACAGCCGCCATACTCTCATCGCGGTTCGGCACCCCCTTCTTGGTCAACTTACTTGTCGGCGTGCTGCTGGCCGGCATCCTTGCCATTCTGATCGGCATTCCCTGCTTCCGGCTTTCGAGCTACAGCTTTGCAATGGGGACGCTTGGAATGGCGCTGATGGCCCAGGTTATTGTAAATAACTGGGTTTCGTTTACACGCGGGCCGCTATGCATCAGTCGGGTGCCGAATGCCAGCATAAGCATCCCGGGCCTGTTTGCATGGGAGGCCAGGGGGCTGACCGAAGACTATTACCTTGCGCTGACCCTAGCCGTGCTGGTTACTATGATTGTGCGCCAGGTCGTGAACTCGCGGGTGGGGCGAGCCTTTCATGCCATCCGCGAAGATGAAGTGTTGGCTGCCAGTCGCGCAGTAAACCCCTTGCTCTACAAAATGACAGCTTTCACAATCAGTGCCATGTTGGCCGGTGTTGCTGGCGTGTTCTTTGCACACTTTATAGCAGTAGTATGCCCGACCATGCTGGGTATGAACGTCACCATCACGCTCCTTATCATTGAGTTCGTGGGAGGTGCCGGCAACATGGCTGGTATTATTGCCGGGG
>JAUVPY010000259.1 GCA_030598425.1 Anaerolineae bacterium | reverse complement strand
GATTTAAGGCTTTCGGCTGGCCGGGCGCTGCGACCACCACCCGACAGAAATTAGACGATGCCGCTATAGTCCACAAGCTGACTGGCATCGCACCCTCAGTAGCCGTTCATATTCCCTGGGATCGTCCCGAGGACGATGATTATGATGGCATGTGCCAGTATGCTGAGGAACAGGGTATTCACATTGGCGCCGTTAATTCCAACGTCTTCCAGGACGATGAGTACAAGCTGGGCTCGTTGGGTAATCCCGACCCCTCTTCCCAAGAGCAGGCCTTGGATCACATTATTGAATGTTGTGAGATCATGACCAAAGTTAAGAGCAACGATCTCAGCCTTTGGTTTGCGGATGGGACTAACTATGCAGGTCAGGACAGCTTGCGTGGGCGCAAACGACGCTTTGAGGAGAGACTGCGCATCGTTTACGAGCATCTGCCCGCGAACAGCCGCATGCTGATTGAGTACAAATTCTTTGAGCCCACTTTCTATAGTACTGACCTGCCCGATTGGGGCACGTGCTACGCGTTCAGTCTTAAACTTGGTCCCCAAGCCCAAGTATTGGTCGATTTGGGGCATCACGCCTCTGGTGTCAATATTGAGCAGATTGTCGGCTTCCTGCTCGACGAGGGCCGGTTAGGTGGCTTCCATCTCAACAACCGTAAGTATGCTGATGATGACCTCATCGTTGGCAGCGTCAACCCGTACGAGCTATTCCTGATCTACAACGAACTGACTGGCGCCGCCCAGAGTGAAGATGAGCCCGCCAGTACAACCGCCCAGAATGTGGCCTATATGCTTGACCAATGCCACAACGTCGAGGGTAAGCTCGCACCCATAATCTATTCGGTGCTCAATTGCCAGGAAGCCTACGCCAAATCTCTGGTCGTACCTCGAGACAGATTGGCTGCGGCCCAGGCAGAGGGCGAAGTCTTGGAAGCACACCGTATTCTTACCGAAGCTTACCGGACCGATATGCGGCCCCTACTGGCGCAAGTCCGGGAGGAGATGGGCGTACCGACTGATCCCATCAACGCCTACCGTGCCAGCGGCTACGAGGAAAAGATCAGAGCCGAGCGTGGTATGGCCGCTACCAGTGGTGGGTTCCAGTAACGGTCGCGCGCCAGCCACGCTTTCGACGAACTTCCCGCCGAGTTAGAAGAAGCGGCGCTGATCGACGGTTGTTCGTATTGGGGGGCCTTCACGCGCGTCGCCTTGCCCTTGGTCACCCCGGGATTGGTCGCCACCGCTCTCTTTTCCTTTATTTTCGCCTGGAATGAGTTCATGTTCGCCCTGATATTAACCCGCCGCACCGTGCGAACGCTGACCATCATCGTGCCCAGCATGGTGGGGGGACACGAGATCTTGTGGGGTGAGATTGCTGCAATCGGTACCGTTGCAATTATCCCCGGCATATTGCTGGCGCTGTTGCTGCAACGCTACCTCGTGCGCGGGTTGACTTTGGGCGCGGTCAAAGGATAATTTCGACGACATTATTTGCAATTGGAGGAAATCATGTCCCAGCCTGTAAAACTCATTGCATTGTTGAAAGCCCAACCGGGCATGAGCCGGGCTGAGTTCAGGGAGCGCTGGGTGGAAGGCCACGCGCCGTTCACGCTGAAATTCAAGAATCTCAAAGGCTACCGGATTAACGTGGCGATTGACGAATACCAGGAAATCGAAGGTGAGTTGCCTTACGATGGCACCGCTGAGCTGTGGTGGGACTCCCTGGAGGAGATGCAGGAGGACTTCGCCTCGCCTGAAGGCCAGGCGGCTGGGGCCGATGCAGACACGTTTACCATAATTCGCACTCACATTTACACTCGAGAGCATGTCCTCAAGTGAAAGAAACCCCTAGCCAGGTAATTGAACAAGGTTGTCCCACCCGATTAACCTACACCATTTAGGAGCAGTCTCTTCATGACACAACCCAAGATCTGCGTGGTAGGCGCATCCAATCTTGATTTGATCAGTTACGTGCCCCGCTTGCCCCGCATAGGCGAGACGTTGCACGGCACTCGTTTTCACATGGGATATGGTGGCAAGGGCGCCAACCAGGCGGTGATGGCGGCCAAGTTGGGTGGCGATGTGGCCATGGTGACTAAGCTAGGCCAGGATATCTTTGGGGAGAACACCTTGAAGAATTTTCAGTCCTGGGGAATTGACACGCGCCACGTGCTCTTCACCGATCAGGCATTCTCGGGCGTCGCGCCCATTGCAGTGGATCCAGACGGTAACAATGCCATCATCATCGTTACCGGCGCCAATGACCTGTTGACCCCCGAGGAGATTGAGGCTGCTCGTCCAGTCATTGCTGCCGCCCAGATAGTGGTCTGCCAGTTGGAGATAGCCGTGGAGATCACTTTGGCTGCGTTACGCATTGCCCGCCAGGAGGGAGTCACTACCATCTTCAACCCTGCGCCGGCCCAACCCACCCTACCTGACGAGCTTTTCCAACTAAGCGACATCTTCTGTCCCAACGAAAGCGAGACGGAGCTTCTGACAGGTCTGGCAGTAAGCACGATAGAGGAGGCCGAGACCGCTGCCCGCGGCTTGCTGGAGCGAGGTGCGGGCATGGTCATCCTGACCTTGGGGGAGCGAGGCAGCCTCCTGGTCAATTCGGACGGGAGCGTGCATGTGCCGGCCCAGCCGGTAAAAGCCCTGGATACGACTGGTGCGGGCGATGCCTTTGTGGGCAGCCTCGGCTACTTCCTGGCTGCCGGCAAACCTTTGACCGAGGCCATGCGACGGGCCAACCACATTGCTGCCATCAGCGTGCAGTCGTCAGGCACCCAGACCAGTTTTCCTGTAGCAGCAGATCTGTCCCCCGATTTGCTAGAATAGATGGTTGCTTGCCGAGACCTCAAAGGGGACGAGGAAGGCTGGGTCGCTGCTCGAGCGGCCCAGCCTTTCCCGCCTGGCACCATCCTTTCAGAGTTGCCGCCAGGCTATTCCAAGCAATCCCTCGCTGGTTGCTTGTGCGAAATCTACGTGTCGCCAGGCAGGATGGCTGGGCGCTGATCCGTTCCTCGTTGGCCAATTCTCAACCTCACTACTAGTTTGGAGGACACCTATGCAAAATGACGCCCTGACTCAGCTTGTGGCCATGTCTCATAACCTGGGCGACCCGGCGCTGGACTATGTGATCCTGGGCGAGGGCAACACCTCGGCCCGCGCCGACGCCGATACCTTTTGGGTGAAGGCCAGCGGTACCGAGCTACGTACCATTGACAAAGCCGGTTTCGTACGCGTCTCGTTTGAGCGAGTCCTGACTATGCTAAACGATCCTGTCATGGATGACGAGGGGGTCGAACAAGGGCTATACGCGGCCAGAGTTGATTCACCTCCAGGCGAAGGTGTTCGCCCCTCAGTAGAGGGTGTTCGCCCCTCAGTAGAGGGTGTTCGCCCCTCAGTAGAGACAGTCCTACACGCGCTTTGTCTCAATCTGGAAGGCATCAATTTCGTGGGGCATACGCATCCAACGGCGGTTAATGCGCTTACTTGCTCGGTGGCCTTTGAGACAGCCGTCAGCGGCCGGCTCTTCCCCGACGAAATCGTCATTTGCGGTCCAGCGCCAGTGGTGGTACCTTACACCGACCCAGGCGTTCCGTTAGCCCGGTTGGTTCGTCGTCTAATTAATCAGTACATTGACGAATATTACGAAGTTCCCAAAGTGATTCTTATGCAGAACCACGGACTAATCGTCTTGGGGCGCACTGCCCAGCAGGTGGAGAACATCACCGCAATGGCGGTCAAGGCGGCCCGTGTGCTGCTCGGCACTTACGCCGTAGGAGGGCCTCGCTTCATGACGCCCCAGGCGGTGGAGCGTATTCACACTCGCCCCGATGAGGCGTATCGCCGGAAGCTGCTGGGTGAGTAACTGCTTTACCTTCCTGCTATCTCAGTTGTAATAAATAGTGAATTTCAATTGGAGGTTATATGAATAACAAGAGTGGTGAGTTTGAGAAAGAGTCTCACACCATGCGTGTGGCGCGCTTGCACGGCATCCACGATCTGCGACTGGAAGACTTGGCCCGACCCAAACCCGGTCCCGGCGAGGTGCTGCTAAAAGTGGCCTCGGTGGGTGTATGTGGTTCCGACGTGCATTACTATGAGGAAGGTCGTATCGGCGATGCGGTCGTGACAGATCCCATCATCATGGGGCACGAGTTTTCAGCCTGGATTGCTGATCTAGGCGCTGGGGCTGAAGGCTTGGAGGTTGGGCAACTGGCGGCTGTAGAGCCGGCGATCCATTGCGGGGAGTGTGAGTCCTGTCAACACGGACATCCCAATCTGTGCCCCGATGTGCGTTTTTGCGGTACTCCGCCAATTGACGGCGTCTTTGCCGAGTATACCGTCATGCCTGCCGAGAACTGTTTTCCTCTGCCTGCGGATATCGGGCCCGAAGAGGGTGCTATGCTGGAACCGTTGGGCATTGCCATCCACACCGTTGACCTGGCGCACCTGAAACCTGGGCAGACCGTCGTGGTGTTGGGCGCTGGCCCCATCGGGCTGTTGACGGCGGCCGTGGCGAAGGCGGCTGGTGCTGGCGCGATCTACATGACCGAACCTCTGGCCGACCGGCGCAGATTTGCCCTGGACTACGTCGCCGACGTGGCGCTCAACCCTGACGAGATAGATGTGGTCGCCGAGATCACGCGGCTGACCGGCGGGCGTGGCGTGGATGTCGCTTTTGAGGCGGCTGGCGCGCCGGAGACGCCCGACCAAGCTGCTGCCGTTGCACGTCCTGGCGGGGTGGTGGTAATCGCCGGCATCCCCTCAGATGACACCATGACGATGACGGCATCCAACGCCCGCCGCAAAGGGTTGACCATCAAGCTCGTGCGACGTATGAAGCATACCTACCCCCGGGCCATCCGACTGGTGCAGAAGGGCTTGGTGGACGTTAAGCCGTTGGTCACACACCTATTCCCGCTGGAGCGCATCGCTGATGCATTTGAGATGGTCGTCGATTACGACGATGGTGTATTGCGAGCCGTGATCCAGGTTTCAGATTG
>JAUVPY010000360.1 GCA_030598425.1 Anaerolineae bacterium | reverse complement strand
CCGACACTCTCTTTGAAATACCGGGCTTGGTTGAGGGCGTTTTGACCGGTGGTAGCATCCAGTACCAGCAGGGTCTCGTGCGGGGCATCGTGAACCTGCTTGGCTGCAATGCCCCGGATCTTCTCCAATTCTTTCATAAGATTGTACTTCGTGTGCAAGCGACCAGCGGTGTCTATAATGACCATTGTCGCCCCTCGGGCTTGGCCGCTCTTGATCGAATCGAATACAACCGCCCCTGGGTCCGCACCGGGCTGATGAGCGACAACCGTAGCTCCTACACGCTCACCCCAAACTTTCAGTTGATCGATCGCCGCCGCCCGAAAGGTGTCGGCGGCCGCTAACGTCACTTGTTGCCCCTTTTCCTGGTAGTATTTCGCCAGCTTGGCTATAGTGGTCGTCTTCCCTGACCCATTCACACCTACGACAAGTACCACCGTCAATAGACGTTTCCGGTCGAGAATCGAGGAAGCGCGACCATCGCCGTTGAGCAGAGATACCATCTCTTCTTTCAGGACGCGCTCGACATCAGGCGCCCTGGTGATCCCCTCGCGGGCTACGCGCTCTTTTATGGTCTCTACCAGCGATAGGGTCGTATCAACTCCAACATCCGCCTGGATGAGCAAAGCCTCCAGATCATCCCACAGCTCATCGTTAATGTCGCTGGCCCCCAAGAGGCCCGTAATCTGCCCAAAAAAGGAGCCTCGCGTCCGCGCCAGGCCTTCCCGCAGCTTCTCACCCTTTAGCACAACTTGTCTCCTGAATCCAATTTCCAACCTCAGATTATATCCGAATGACTGGCCATTGACAAAAGAAGGCAACGGTCAAGAGTCACAAGAGTAACCTACCCTTGAGGCACAGGTTGTGATATAATGGTCTTAATCAGACAGCACCGAACCAATTGTCACATACACTTTCTAATACGATTCTGTCACTCCTCTAACGTAAGTCTAATACAATTGAGATACCATTGAGTTTCGCACTGACACCCACTTCCCTGAGCAGAATCGGAGACCCATTTGAGAGATACATATGAGAAAGCAAGAAGGCACGATAGGATAAAGTAGAACCGAGGTGATTGAACTATGATGCGATTTGATCGATTTACCGAAAGGGCCCAAGATGCAGCTATGCGGGCTTATGAAATACTGCAACGCTACCAACACAGCCAAGCTGACACCGAACATCTTCTGTTGGCCCTTCTGGAACAGACAGACGGGCTTATTCCCCAGATTCTCGAGTCGCTAGGCGTAGACTCTGAGCTAGTACAGCAACAGATAGAAGAGGTACTTCAAAACAGCCCCAAGACCCGCATGCCCGATATGGGGCCGATGGCCGTTGGACAAGTCTACATCACCCCCCGTCTTAAGCGCGTGCTCGACCTTTCTAATGAAGAGGCCAACCAGCTTGATGACGAATACATCTCTACTGAGCACATCTTCCTGGCCATCTGTAGCGAAAAAGGCACTCCTACGGCGCGCCTCCTGCAAGAGGTAGGTGTCACTCGCGACCGGGTGCTGGATGCCGTCAAAGAGATCCGTGGTGGACAGCGGGTTACCAGCCCGCAGGCCGAGAGTCGTTACCGCACCTTGGAAAAATACAGCCGCGACCTCTCCCTATTGGCCCACGACGGCAAGCTCGACCCAGTCATCGGCCGAGACGATGAGATTCTGCGCGTTATCCAGGTGCTTAGCCGACGCACCAAGAATAACCCTGTGCTCATCGGGGAGGCAGGCGTGGGCAAGACAGCCATCGTCGAAGGATTGGCCCAGAAAATTGCGGAGGACGACGTGCCCGAGATCCTGATGGGCAAACGTGTCGTCAGCCTGGATCTGGGAGCCATGATCGCCGGCACGCGTTTCCGGGGCGAGTTCGAAGAGCGCCTCAAGACCGCGATCGAGGAGATACAACGCGCCCAGGGTGAAATCATCCTCTTCATCGACGAATTGCACACCGTTGTCGGAGCTGGCGCTGCCCAGGGCGCTGTAGATGCCAGCAATATGATGAAGCCAGCCTTAGCCCGAGGCGAGCTGCAATGTGTCGGCGCTACCACTCTCGATGAGTACCGTCAATACATCGAACGCGATTCGGCTTTGGAGCGACGCTTCGCCCCGGTATTCGTGGATGAGCCAACGGTGGAAGAAACCATCGAAATGCTACAAGGGCTTCGCGACCGGTACGAAGCACACCACAACGTCCAGTTTACCAACGACGCCCTCGAGGCAGCCGCTCGGTTGAGCCATCGCTATGTGACCGACCGTTACCTGCCTGACAAAGCCATTGACGCGATTGACGAAGCGGCCAGCAAACTGCGCGTTGCCATCTACTCAATGCCAGAGCATCTGAAACAGAAGAAGAAGCAATTGACTCAACTTCAGGCTGAAGAGGAAACGGCCGGGCAGCAACGGGATTACGAACGCGCAGCCCAGATGAAGAGTGAGCGAATGCGCCTGGAACAGGAGTTCCAGGAGGAGCGCGACGCCTGGCGACAGGAGAAGAACCTGGATGAACTTGTCGAGGTAAGCGATGTAGCCGAGACAATTGCTAGTTGGACGGGTATTCCCATACGCGACATGATGCAGACTGAGGCGGAGAAGCTTCTGGAAATGGAGGACAAACTCCACGATCGTATGGTCGGCCAAGATGAGGCCATCAGCGCCGTGGCCGATGCCATCCGACGCGCCCGGTCCGGCCTCAAGGACCCCAGGCGACCAACCGGCAGTTTTCTCTTCCTGGGATCCAGCGGCGTTGGCAAAACTGAGCTGGCCAAGGCCTTGGCCTGGTTCCTCTTCGACGATGAGGATGCGCTGTTACGCGTAGATATGAGCGAGTACCACGAGAGTCACACGGTCAGCCGGCTCTTTGGCGCACCGCCAGGCTACGTAGGCTACGACGAAGGGGGACAGCTCACAGAATCGGTCCGTCGCCGTCCGTACCAGGTTGTCCTCTTTGACGAAATCGAGAAGGCACATCCCGACGTGTGGAACGCGTTGCTGCAAATCCTGGAGGATGGCCGGCTGACCGATGGACAAGGCCACGTCGTGGACTTCCGCAATACGGTCATCATCATGACCAGCAATGTCGGCACCGAGTTCGGCGCCAAGGGGGGCACCATCGGTTTCCGCAGCGATGGTGACGAAGGCACCTTCGACGACCGAAGTCTGCGTGCGGACATAGAAGATACCCTGAAGCGCACGTTCCGACCCGAATTCCTCAACCGCATTGATGAGATCATCATCTTCCACACCTTGACCAGAGAGCAAGTGAAACTGATTGTGAACTTGCAGATGAAAGAGATCGCCAATCGACTGTCGGAATATGGTATCACCATCGAGCTGACCGACGCTGCCCGCGTATGGCTCGCCAGCGAGGGCTACGACCCTCAGTTCGGCGCACGCCCGTTGCGACGCACGCTACAAAAGCGAGTCGAGAGCCCGATGTCAGTGAAGCTGTTGCGCGGTGAGTTCAAAGCAGGCGATACTGTGGTAGTGGACGCAGACGAGGAAGGCTTGAGATTTGAGAAAGCGGAGTCTCCAGCTATGACTATGACCTTGCCCAAGGAGACGGAGGTTGAGATCGAGTAGCGGCGTCCGGCAAGTCTGAGATTGAATCGATGTTTGTCAATTTAAATCTTTTGTGCTAGGATATGTTCGAACCCTGCTGTGTACGTGATGCGCCATGCGTTTTGAGCCAACACTCGATTTAAGGGGACCGGGTTCGTGGTGAGGGGATGCGGTAGCCTGCAACAGGGCAAGGCAGAACCACCCAGATAGGTCCCCACCTGCGAAAGCAGGTTCAAAAATGCACTAGCACACGGCACGGCGGGGGGCCCTCATACAGAAACCGCCAACCTGGTTAGGTTGGCGGTTTGCGCATTTCCCTGTCTGGCGCTAATGAATCGAGAGCCCAGAAAGATCAAGATTCGCTCCACGCTACCTAGCAACAACCTTGCATCGTCTCCTCGGCAAGCATATCGACTACGGCTTTGAGCTCACCCGTTTCCCGATAAACGCGAAGCTGGCGATCGGCGCT
>JAUVPY010000245.1 GCA_030598425.1 Anaerolineae bacterium | reverse complement strand
CGATATCTTTCAATCAGACAGACCACCAGGGTGCCTCGCATCTCCAAATTCGGCCCATAATGGCATAAGTGGTCAATCGACGTGATCCTCTAGGCTAACCTCAGGCCAATCTCCCGACCGGCGTATTGGCGTTCGTAGTACTCTTCGTAATGTGCGCCACTCTTGATCTTGCGCCACCACCACTCGTTGTCAACGTACCAGCGTACCGTTTCTTCGATAGCCTCCTCAAAGTCATGGCGGCTCTGCCAACCTAAGGCCTGGATTCTGCGGCAGTCCAGAGCGTAGCGGCGGTCGTGACCAGGGCGGTCGGTTATGGATTGGATCAAGCTCTCTGGCTTGCCCAGCAATTTGAGGATGAGGTGCGCCATATCGATGTTGCGCGTTTCAACACCCGTTCCCAGGTTGTACATCTCACCAGGCTGACCTCGACGCAATACCGTGTCAATTCCTTCACAGTGGTCTCGCACATATTGATAGTCACGCATTTGTGAGCCATCGCCATAGAGCGGTAAGGGGATGTCATCGATGGCATTGGTGATGAAGAGTGGGACAACCTTCTCCGGGTATTGGTAAGGGCCGATGTTGTTGCTGCCCCGCGTAATGGTAACGGGCACATCGAAACTGGTGAAATAAGCCAGGCACATCAGGTCACCACCGGCCTTGCTGGCCGAGTAGGGGCTACGTGTGTGCAGGCGGTCCTCCTCGGTCGAGCGACCCTCCAGAACCTCACCGTATACCTCGTCGGTGCTGATCTGGTGATATCGTTCTACTTCGAATTCCTTGGCAGCTTCCAGCAAGACGTAGGTGCCGTAGACATCGGTTTGGATGAAAGTCCCTGGATCCATCAGCGAGCGATCTACATGTGTATCGGCGGCGAAGTTCACGATGGTATCAATCTCGTGCTCGCTCATTACATTGTTCACCGCCTCGGTGTCGCAGATGTCGCCCGGCACAAAGGCATAGCGTGGGTCTGTGCTAACATCTTCGAGATTATCCACGTTGCCAGCATAGGTCAATTTGTCGAAGACAATCACCCGATAATCGGGGTAAGTCTCCAAGGCGTAGTGCACGAAGTTGGAGCCAATGAAACCCGCTCCACCCGCGATAAGCAGATTCTTCATAGGGTTTCAGGTTCCTGTTTGATTACTTCTCTTTAACAGTGATGGTCAAAACACGATCCCCTGGCTCATCGGGCGAGACGGCCTGTGGGTCTCTGGCACTTAGAGCTTCTACCACGTCCATGCCCTCGATGACGTGACCAAAAACGGTGTGCCGCCCGTCGAGGCTGGGCTGAGCTTCAAAGGTAATGAAGAATTGACTGCCATTGGTATCGGGGCCGCTGTTAGCCATACCTAGCACCCCGGGGCCGTCGAAGGTCAGCTCGGGATCCAGTTCGTCGGAGCAGCGATAGCCAGGCCAGCCAATGCCTGTGGCGCTGGGATCACCGGTCTGCGCCATAAAGCCGGGAATCACCCGGTGGAAAATCGTGTCGTCGTACCAACCCTGGTCGGCCAAATACGCAAAGCTATTGACCGAAACTGGAGTTTGGTCGGCGAAGAGTTCAATCACGACGTCCCCTTTTTCAGTTTCGATGACGGCCTCGTATTGCTTGCCTTCCTCAATGACTTGGGGCGGTGGGGCATCGAACTGGCGTTCCTTCATGGCCATCATTTGCACGAAGGCGGCCAGCCCTTGGTAGGAGAGCCCCCATTGTTGAGATGGATAGCGAACGCCGGAAGCCACGAAGCTGGGGGTGCCCCCCAGGCCCGCGGCGCCCGCATCGTTATACGCGGTCATAATTTTGTCGGTGTAGGTACCGCTAGCTAACATCTCGTCAAACGCCTCTGTGTCCAGGCCCAGCTCTTCAGCGTAACCGGAGAGCAATTCCGGCATCTCATCTACCGGCGTTGAAGCCCACGCCTGCTGCCGTTCGTAGAGCAGGTCGTGCATTTCCCAGAAAGCGCCTTGGGCGCCGGCCGCCTCGGAAGCTTCAGCAGTGATCACAGCCTTGTCGTGAATAGAGACCAAAGGAAAGTGGCGGTATACTACTCTCAGTTGATCACCGTAAGCGTCTACCAGACGCTCAACCAGGGGAACCACCCCTGCGCAGCCTGGTCACTGGAAGTCACCGTATTCTACTAGGGTAACCGCCGCGTCGTCAGGCCCCTTTGACCATTCATCAGCGGTTGCCAGGGGGATGTTCGGATCTTCAGGGATAGGTTCCACTACACATTCGGGGTTGGGATGGGGTGTGGGGAAGGCCGCCACTGGCTCGGGCTCCGTGGCCTCCTCGGAGATAGCAGCAGGGGTATCCGTTGCTGGGGTTGTGGGCGAAGCGACTATAGCTTCAGGCGTGTCGGTTGGCTCTGCTGTAATCAGCGGGGTTGCTGGCCCGCAGGCTGCCAGTAAGGGAATAATTCCGATGACAGCAACCATAACGATCTGTCTTTTCATCACTAAATCCTTTCTCGTAGCGCACTTCCTGAGATCATAACCGTGGGGTCGGTCTCCTGCTTTGCGATCAGAAGCATTATTGTACCACAAACGAATCCAGACGCAATGTGCGAACTTCCTCGGGTCTGTCCCAAATCTCAGGAAAAGACCCCAGGGGGGGGTGAACCCCTGGGGTCTACCAAGGTTCTTAGAGATGGAGTTGATCAATCTAGGGGCACGTACTTCTGGACCATCGTTAAGATGTGGGTCAGCTCAAAGGGTTTGGTAATGAAAGCGTCAGCGCCGGCAGCCTCTGCCTGCTCGCGGTGTTTGGCAGCCGCCCAAGCCGAGATCACGACCACGGGTGTGTCTCTTAGCGTCTCGTCGACGCGCAATTCTTCCATCATTTGATAGCCGTCCATTTTCGGCATGCCCAGATCAAGCAGAATGAGATCCGGCCGCAACTTCCGCGCCTGGGTCAGTCCCTCGATCCCGTCGTTGGCGACTTCAACCTGGTAGCCATTCATTCCAAGAAACATGGCCACCAGGTCACGTTGTTCAGTGGTGTCTTCGACAAACAAAATGGTTGGCATAACGTGCCGCCTTTCCGTCGAACTGGGCAACGTAGGACGAATGAAAATGCGTGAGTTGTTAAGTGTACGCTTCTACAAACTGATAGTTGGATCGACGTTGCTCCTATGGGGGCTGAGACTGACATAGCCCCCATAGAGGACCTGCGAGCAGGATTCGGCCTGAAGGAGTGCTAAGCTTCCCTTAATCAATTATAACATTTCACGAAATGGGTTTCAACCCTCTGACTAGTAAGAATTTCCTATTGCGCTTGGGAATATCATCCGCCGGGGTCGTACATCATTCGCCGCATCAGGCGTAGGGTTTTCTCGAGTTCAGCCTGCCAAAGCGATGGATTGGGATGCAGCGGCATCCATATTTGCCGCCGGCTGACCCGGATTTGAGAACCAAGTCGGCGCTGAAGGCCCGCCCGGTCCAGGGCCTCCAGTCCTTCGGCTTTGATAACAATTTGTCCAGAATCAACGTTGATGGCCTGCACACCTGATTCGACTGCCAGCACTTTCAACTGCAATTGATAAAGTAGGTTGGCGACCGGCTCTGGCAACTCACCGAAGCGGTCCTCCAATTCCTGAGCCATTGCCGTTATCTCGTCCTGAGTAAGTAGCCCAGCCAGCCGCCGATAAAGGTGCAGGCGAAGGGACTCGTCGGGGACGTAGTCTTCGGGAAGATAGACGGGTAGCGGCAGATTGATTTGGACGCCCTCGCTCAACGGTGTGAGATAAGCGAGTGCTTCTTCGCCGGTGACCATCTCTGGCGTTTCGCCCTTTACCTCGCGCACTGCTTGTGCCAACAGGCGGCAGTACAGGTCGAAACCAACGGCGGCAATATGGCCGTGCTGGCGCGCGCCAAGCAGTTCGCCCGCTCCGCGTATCTCCAGGTCACGCATGGCAATGCGGAAGCCAGCGCCCAACTCACTGGCCTCCGCGATAGCCTCTAGGCGTTTGTGGGCTGACTCACCCAATTCGTAGTTTTTTGGTGTGAGTAGGTAGGCGTAAGCTCGCACAGCCCCTCGTCCCACACGCCCGCGTAGTTGGTAGAGCTGAGCCAGCCCAAAGCGGTCGGCCCGGTTGATGATGATCGTGTTAGCGTTTGGGATATCAAGGCCACTCTCAATGATGGAGGTGCAGACCAGCACGTCACTCTTGCCCTCCATAAAGTCCATCATAACCTGCTCAAGCTGCCGTTCGCGCGTCTGGCCGTGGGCTATGGCAAAGCTCGCTTCAGGCACGATCCTGGACACGCGTTGTGCCATCTGTTCAATGCCCATCACCCGATTGTGGACGAAGTAAACCTGCCCACCTCGATCCAACTCGCGTAATACGGCAGTCCGGATGAGGGTTTCGTCGTATTCTGTCACAGTTGTCTTTATCGGCAGCCGTTCCTCCGGCGGTGTGTCGATCGTGCTCATATCGCGCACGCCGGTCAGCGACATATGAAGCGTGCGGGGGATGGGCGTGGCGGTGAGTGTCAGCACGTCCATCTCAGTACGCATCTTCTTCAGCCGCTCCTTGTGGCTCACACCAAAGCGTTGTTCCTCGTCGATGATAAGCAGCCCCAGATTCCTAAATCCTATGTCTTTTTGTAATAGCCGGTGAGTGCCAATGACAATGTCAACTCTGCCATTGCGCATCCCTTCCAGAATCTGTTTCTGCTCTTTTCTGGAGCGAAAGCGGGAGAGCATCTCGACGAAGACCGGGTAGGGTTTCAGTCGCTCGACAAAGGTTTGATAGTGCTGCTGAGCGAGCACTGTGGTCGGTACCAGGACGGCTACCTGCAGGCTGTCCATCGTTGCCTTGAAGGCCGCGCGCAAGGCCACCTCGGTTTTGCCATAGCCGACATCACCACAAATCAGACGGTCCATCGGCTTGGACTTTTCCATATCCCCCTTCACCTGTTCTATGGCACGCAGTTGATCCTCGGTTTCGACGTAAGGAAAGGCCGCTTCCAGTTCTTGCTGCCAGGAGGTGTCACCCGCAAAGGAATGTCCTGTCGCGATCTCGCGGGCGGCATAGATTTCCAATAGTTCGGAGGCGATTTCCTCGACAGCCCGTTTGGCTCGCCGCTTGACTGTATTCCAATCCGCAGTGCCCAGTCTATGGAGATGCGGG
>JAUVPY010000459.1 GCA_030598425.1 Anaerolineae bacterium | reverse complement strand
CTGTCTGGACCCCCCACCAGAAAGCGGTCGCGACTGATCGCATCAAATTGGTCCACCGGTGCGGCGTCTTCACTCCCGATTAAGGGGTGTTTCCACGCCCCGCCACCGTACTCGTCTCTGTAGTTGATGAGTAAATGTCTTTCGGCCATTTCGCGTGCCTCTTCATCCGTTTCGGCGATGACGACTTCGCGGGTTAACGGGGTGGGTTGGGTGGCTGGGTCCACGCCGGCACCTTGCAGGTTTTCGCGGTATATGCGCTGGGCATCGAGAAGCTTGGTCAGGTTCGCCGTTGGACCGGGGATCCATGCATCGCCCAGGGCCGCGGCCCGGCGCAGTGACAGTTTTCCCCAGCCACCCAACCACAAAGGCGGGTGTGGCTGGCTGACGGGACGAGGCTCGATCTTCAGACCCTGCACCTGGTAATAGGTGCCTTCAAAATCGACTTCCCCCTGTGTCCACAGAAGCTTAATGAGTTGTAGCGCTTCTTCAAAACGTGCGCCTCGTTTCTCCAGTGGGACTTGATACAGCGCAAACTCGTCTGGCTTGTATCCAATCGCAGCCCCGAGAATGAAGCGTCCGCCTGACATGATATCCAGCATGGCCCCATCTTCCGCCACCCGTACCGGATGGTAGAAGGGCAGGACGATAATGTCTGTGCCAAAGACAAGACGCTCGGTTCGGGTTGCGATGCCGGCCAGACCGATCAAGGGCGACGGCCAATAGTGGTTCACCACGCCGTGATGCTCTTCCAGCCAGACGGAGTCAAAGCCTAGCTCTTCGCCCAACAGAACTTCTTCTAGGAACTCTTGGTAGTAGGTGCCCCCTTCAGTGGGGATAAATCCAAATTTCATCTTTGCCCTCATCCCCCGGTTATTCAGGCAAGGCCCTCAGCAAGTTCTCAAACAGCTTTGGCGCTGCTTCGGAAGGTCTTGCATTGGCGATCAACTCCTCGTAGCGAAAACCGTAGGGTTCGTATACTGCCCTCGTTTTGCGCAGAAGATCGCGGCCAGCCTGAGGCGTCACTTCAAGGTGAAACTGGGTACCCCAGACTGGTCTAGAACCTGCTCGAAATGCCTGGACGCCCACCGGTTCGGAAGTTGCTAACACTTGCATATCTGGCTGGGGCAGCACTGCCTCGGTGTGATACTGAAAAGAGGTAAACTGCTCCGGCATGTCTTCAAACAGAAGATCTTCTTGAGGCGTACGGCGCACCAAATGCCAACCGAACTCAGGCTGCGGGCTTTGCTGGATTGCCTTTTTCCCATAATATGCCCTGGCTAACAATTGCGAGCCGAAACAGACCCCGAGTACTGGCATTCCACGCTGATCCGCCCTCTTGATGAGGTCTAATTCCTTCAGGATCCAGGGGCGATCTTCCGTGGCCGACGCAGGCGAGCCTGAGATGACGAAGGCCTCGAAACGATCGAGGTCAACCGGCCGACCCAGCTTCCCGAAATGGCGAATGCTTACCTTGCAGCCTAATCTCCGGAACCACTTCCCAAACCAATGACCCCCTAGATGGCGCGGGCTGTTGTCCAGTATCAAGACGCGCGGATTACGCTTCTTCACGTGTCTCTCCCATAAACTCCTGACGTTGATCAAAGTCGCGGTAGCCACCTGTCTCAAAGGAGGGTCCCTGGTATCCTATCCGCCGCCACGTGTCGGGATGCGTGCAATAGAGAAAGACGACGTCTTCCCACAAAGCGCCGAAGAAGTTCGAGGGTTTGATCTGACCCCACACCCCACCGTTGACTTGATCCTGTCGAACGGCGTCCAAAAGAGCCGTACGTTCTTCGGGTGCCAGGTCGACGAATTTGGGCTTATCAAACATAGTCTGTGCCATCTTGTCGACGGCGTTGAGGGCAGTCGCGTAGAGTTCCTCGCGCCCGGCTTCATAACGGGAGCGCATCTCGGCTAGACTGACAAAGCCCAAATCCCCGGCGCCGGGATCAGCGTCGTCAGCGGGGATCATCGTCGAGGCCAGGGCCTCCAGTGTCTGGATGCGGTCTTCATCCCTGAATAGGGTCGATACCGGTTTTGCTGGCGAAACGGGTCGCTCCGAAGTGGCTGGGGCCGACCTCCCGAATAGACGCACCCACAAGCGCCTGAGCCAGCCGATGAGCCCGCCCGCCGGGACAGTTTCAGGAGCGGAAACCGGCACGACCTCACCCTGTTGTACTTCAGCCACGCGATTTCCAAAGGCGTTGACCAGCTTGTCGGTCTTTTTCTGCACGTACTGGCCCGTCATACGCAGCAGCCATTCCCCTCTCTCGCTGGTCTCTGCGTGGATAGTTAGCTTTACCTGTGTCTCCTCGGATGCTTCACCCGCCTCGACGAGCCAGGCGCCGCTTAGTCGGTCTACCGGGCCCTCGACCATTTCAAAGGCAACCGATTGACCTGGCGTCTTGGTCACGGCTACGGTGACCGGAATGGTCAGGATAGCTGCCCGGGCAAGGAAGTGGTACATGTCTCCTTCGCGTTGGACCGAAACAAGGTCATTGATGAATTCAGGATAGGCTTCCATATCGGCCAGGACTTCGTATACAATCTCGCTCGGCGCAGCAATGCTGTGCGTGGTCGAAAGATCAAATTGGTTGTCGTGGATCTCCCAGGTCGTCATTTCTCAACTCCAGTGGCCCTCAGCCCAACAGTCCATCTTTTTTGGCCTGTTGGATGATATAACGCGAGGCGCGCAAGGCGATCGCCATAGCCGTTAACGTGGTGTTCACTCCGCTGCCGGTGGGGAAGACGCTGGTATCGGTTACAAACAGGTTGGGGATATCGTGAGACTGACAATGGGAGTTAATGACCGAGGTCTGCGGATCGCGCCCCATGCGCACCGTCCCCATAGGATGCGCTGACGAGACGGAGCCAGCCTGCACCCGCCATGCGCCAGCCGCCTCTAGTGTTTCTCCCGCCTTCTGGGCGCCGTGCTGGATCAAGCGCCGGTCGTTGTCGGCCCAACTATGCCTGAGGTGGGCGACCGGCAGACCGTATTTGTCCTTCACCTCGGGATCGAGGGTGACCGAATTGTCGTCATTGGGCAATCCCTCGCCACAGACCCACCAGCCGCCAGCGAAGGCGTAGT
>JAUVPY010000437.1 GCA_030598425.1 Anaerolineae bacterium | reverse complement strand
GAGCGGAATTCGCTGCTCTCCACATCCACCAGCACTAACAGGTCAATGTCCGATTCAGGGTCAGCGTCGCCTCGGGCTTTGGAACCAAACAGCATCGCGGCCAGGACGCGCTTGCGGAAGTGCCCGCGGATCCGGGCGACGTATTCCGTAATTGCCTCCTGCTCGGTCGGCGTAAGGTAATCCAAAGAAGGCGCGCTCATAAGTATCCCTTCGTCGTCACGTAGGTTTCGCAGCTTGTAGGGCGTTATGTACCGGATGGAACCCTTTCTCGGAAGAGCAGATCTGCGATAGGCAGTGCTCGTAGCTCCAACCGCGAGGGTTCGAAGTGAGATTCGAACAACCCTACCTTCTATTGGGATGTACGACTAATCGGTAACCGAGTTATGCGAATGCGTTTTTGGTCAACAACGCTAACTGAACGCTCCAATGCTTCGGGAGGCACTTCTTCTAGAACTCGTTCCAACAAACCGCACATCTCAGTGTCCGAGTAATTGCCACCCCGAAATAGAATCACGCCTGGTCCATCTGCCTCACTGAGGGCTAGCATACGAGGGAAATCGAGGTCCGCGGTGATGATCACGCGTCCATCACGACGAGCAATTTCCATAAGCTCGCGGTCCGAAGCGCGGTCTTTGCCAATGTGATGAGCGTGCACACCTTCGTGTCCGTGTGCCTGAAGCACATCAAGGAGCGCCGATGACACCGGCATATCAAGGAGAGCTTTCACTAGGCAAACTCGATAACTTGCTCATCGGCCAGGAAAGCGGCATATGCCAGCGCTTCCTGGATATCCTCCGCCTCTAAGTAGGGGTAGGATTTCAAGATAGTCTCTGGAGTCTCCCCCGAGGCTAACAGGCCGAGCAGCCGTGATACCGGGAAACGCAGACCACGAATGCAAGGCTTGCCGCCACATACTTCAGGGTCGACTGTTATCCGCTGAAAGGTCATAAATCACCACTCCTGGTTGGCTCTATATCTTACCTCGACCAGTATACCACATATCTTGCCAAATCCAACTCGCCCGGATTCTGGGCCTTACTGCACTCCTTAGAGGGTTGATCACGTTTGCAGTCTCAGTAGATCCGATTTTCGAGGAGTGAGGCACGCCCACGTGCCGCACGGAGCCGCACCTGGGGGTGCTAACTCCTCAAATCCGAATCTACTGAGTCTGACAAACCCTCATCCAAGCTTGCAGAATCCGCCCAAGCGTGCTATAGTACCCAACGTCTATTCTACGTCGGACAAGGAGCACTCGGGAAGCCATCCCGTCTACCCAAGTCGGAATGAAAGTCTGTCTGTCGCCGAGGGCTGGCTATGGCTTCAGATACACACACCATATTCCCCGAAGCCGGCCAAGAAACCCAGGCCGTGCTGAAGGCGGCCACCCTGCCTCCGGCCCCGGTCCTGGCCCGGGGCTTGATCAACGAGCTGGACGAGCTTGAGACCCCCTTTATCCTGGCCCTGGACGACTATCACCTCATCCGCGAGACGGCGGTGCACGACCTGCTGAGTGAACTGCTGCGCCATCCGCCCCGACCGCTGCACGTGGTGCTGGTCTCCCGGCGTGACCCGGACATCGACCTGACCTGGCTCCGGGCCCGGAGCCAGGTGACGGAGGTCTGCACCCAGGAGCTGCGCTTCACAAAAGAAGAAACGGCCGCTTTCGTCCAGCAGGAGATGCAGATCCCTGTCGATGACAGCGCGGTCAGTGCCCTGTTGCAGCGGGCGGAAGGCTGGGTGGTCGGCCTGCGGCTGGTGACCCTGTCGTTGCGCCACCGGGGCAGCGTCGACCTCAGCCCGGCCCGCCTGCAAGGCAGCGTCTCGTACGTGACGAACTATCTGGTGGGTGAGGTTGGGGGTGTTGCCCTCTGTCAGAATAGGGTATGCTATTAGCATCAGTGATATCCCAATTAGGAGGTCAAGATGGCCAAAAAAGAAAAGAAGCCAAAGAAGATGAAGCGTGTAGCGTACGAGCGCGAGCTGGCCGAGTTGGAGGTGGAACTGGTCAAGCTCCAGGGGTGGATCAAGAACAAGGGTCTGAAGGTCGCCGTGATCTTTGAGGGGCGCGACTCGGCCGGCAAGGGCGGCAACATCAAGCGCATCACCTACCGGCTTAGCCCCCGTGTTGCCCGAGTTGTTGCCCTGCCCGCACCGACTGAGAAAGAAAAGACGCCGTGGTACTTCCAGCGCTACGTCCCCCACCTGCCTTCGGCGGGCGAGATGCTGCTCTTTGACCGGAGCTGGTACAACCGGGCCGGGGTGGAACGGGTAATGGGCTTCTGCACCGATGAAGAATACCAGGAGTTCATGAGCACCGTGAACAGCTTTGAGGTGGCGTTGACTCGCTCGGGGACCACCTTGATCAAGTATTGGCTGGACATCACGGACGAGACTCAGGAGCAACGGTTTCAGCAACGGATCCACGACCCTCGCCGCCGCTGGAAGCTGAGCCCCATGGACCTGGAGGCGCGCTCTAAGTGGGTGGATTACTCCAAAGCGCGGGATGCGATGTTGATGCACACCAGCTCGGCCCACGCGCCCTGGTACATCGTCGATGCCAATGTCAAACGCCACGCCCGTCTGAACATTATCTCCCACCTGATAAGCAAAATCCCCTACGAAGACCTGACGCCTGAGCCCCTGGAGCTGCCCCCTCGCCAGGAAGCCGGGGACTATGCGCACCCGGATTATTCCAAGACCAATCTCACCCTTATCCCGGGGGTGTATCCATGACGTTTTGGCGGGGGTTTTGCCGAAAGCTCTAGAGAACCGCTGGAACGTGAAGGTTCTTTTTAGGCCGGTATGGAAACCGGCCCTACACAAGGTCATCGAGTAGAAAGGAGGCTTGAAATCGGGCCGAACTTGGTAGTGTTGACATCTGCAAATTCCCAGATGTGCATTTCGTTATCTGTTGCGGCGTTCTCAGGCGCAAAGACTCTAATGTCAACACTGCCTAAACCAGGAGAGAAGGCTACGAGCTCCCATCACGTTTGAGATACATAACCTTGGAAAGGAGGCACCAAAATGGCTGAAGAGAAGAAGGGATTCAAATTCCCAACCGCGTATACCATCCTGTTCATCCTGATCATCATTGTGGTCATTGCCACATGGATAATCCCGGCCGGCCAGTACGAACTCAACGATGAGGGAGAACCCATTCCGGGCAGCTACCACCAGGTGGAACAGAACCCGGGGCGCATCATTACCGACGGCCTTCTAGCGCCCATCAACGGCATGTACGGCCTTCAGGCCGAGGACGGCAGCGTCAGTGTCTACAATTCGGGCGACCTGTACGGGGCCATTGACGTGG
>JAUVPY010000164.1 GCA_030598425.1 Anaerolineae bacterium | reverse complement strand
GGACTTGACCCACAAACTTCCTTGTCCGGCGCGAGACTGGGTGCGCCGCAATCTGTGTCGGCGGCGCTTTCTGACGGGCGCGGCCGCGGCCGCGCTTCTGGCTACGCTGGAGGCTTGCGGCCTGGGTCCCGTCGCGCGCAAATCGGGGCCAACCATCACCTCCTCGACCAGCATCCCCACCCCTGGCCTAACAGCCACGCCCGGCGCGACGGCGAGGCCCAGCGCCACGCCTACACAGACCGGGACTCCAGCGCCGACAGCGACGGTAGGTGCCACGAAGACCAAGGCTGCGACCAGCACCCGGACGTCGACCCCAACCCCCACGCCGGACGAGTCTCCCACGCCCACGCCGACACCCACCCCTACGCCGTACCCACCTGGCCCGCCCAGCAAGCTGGGGCTCTTCGTCACCCGCGCTGAGGGTCAGATCAACACCTGTATTCAGGTGGGCAAGCCGGCGCTCATCAAAACCTTGAACCTGGATCCCAACATGGCCCGCTTCATCAAAGAGCACTCGCCGACCACCATTGTGGTGGGCCGCATCGTGTTGGGCCAGCTCGACCTGGACGCCGACCCCATCCCGTTGGCCCACGACGCAGCCGGAAAGCTGCTGGAGGTTGCCCTGGAGCCTACGCGCTTTGAATTCTATGATGCCTGGGAGGCCTACAACGAGCCGGTGGCCGATACGGTGGACAAGATGATGCGGCTGGCCGCCTTTGAGGCCGAGCGAACCCGGTTGCTGGGTGAGCAGGGCGTCCGCTCGGTGGTGGGCAACTTCGCGGCCGGCCACCCGCCGCTGGAGCTGTGGGAGTACTTCACGCCGGCGCTGGACGCCGCCCGGCGTTACGACGGCTACCTGGGCCTGCACGAGTACTCGGCACCCATCATGCAGTGGGGTACCGGGTCGCTGCAGTCCACGCCCGGGGTGGACGAGGGCGACGAGGGTTGGCTGACCATACGCTATCGCAAGGCGTATCGCCACTACCTGGGGCCTATGGGCTACGGGGACATACCTCTGCTCATCACCGAATGTGGCGTGGACGGCACCGTGACCGACCGCCCCGGTCCATCCGAGGCCAAAGGCTGGCGCGACTTCGAGGATTATTGGATCTCCAACGGCCTGCGCGAGGACACCCCCGGGGTTTATATGGACCAGCTCATCTGGTACGACGGCGAGCTACACAAGGACGACTACGTAAGGGGGGCGGCCATCTTCGCCGCCGGCGCCTCGCAGGGTTGGGAGAGCTTCGAAATTCTGGGCCGCACCATCGAGCTGCTGACGCAATGGTTGGAGGTCCACCCCCCGGCGTAGCCCTAGCCATCTAATCTACTATTCTGGACATTATTTCCAACGCCAGGCCCTGGAATTCTTGTTTTAAGTGTACAGGGTCAAACGGCAACAACATCTTGACCGGCCAGCGCTCTAACTCGTCGGGGAGATCCCTGGCCCGGTTCAGGGCCTAGCATCGCGGGACTCCAAAAAACGTCTCCACAGGTCTTTAAGATGGGGCGACAGATTCAGGTCGTCCAATAGGGACGCAACCTCATCCAAGGCCAAAGCACTGATATCCTCTGCCCGTCCATGCGTCAGTACCTGGCGGATATACCACTTGCGCTGGAATGGGTCGGAATGATCTACGCTATCTGTGCTCCAGACGATATGGGGTGGAGGCGTAATCTGGCTCATAGTTGCTCAACCTGGGCTGCTACTCAATGGGGCTTTTCTTGTACAGGCATTATAGCACACATCATTACACCTCGGAAAGTGTGAGGAGTCGTGCCCTCCAGGGCTATCCCCTAGTCGCAGAGTGATCATTCCGGGATGCGAACGGTATTTGCAAGACCCGCTTCGCATCCAGGGATGCTGCGCTCCTCGGTTTCTCTATTCCAGCTTCATCTGCCACTATATCTAGGACACATCAGCCCTGAGGCTACTAAGTGTAGTATCGGGACCATTTTGCTAAAGCCTGGGCTGGTAGTATAATTGGGCTATGAAGGGTCGTTATTCGCGTCGAGTGTTCCTGAAGTTGATGTTGGCCTCACTGGCCTCGGCTTGTGCGCCGAAGGAACTGGGGCTGCCTGTCGAGATTCCGGTCGACGTTTCGCTCCCTATCGCCCTGGTGCCCCCATCGCCGACTCCCCTGCCTATCCCTACCGCTACGCCGCCGCCTGCCGCAGACGGGGCGGCGGCGGCTTTTCTGTCCGCCTGGACCAAGGGCGACTATGACAGAATGTATGACCTGCTCAGTGACTCAGATCGACTGAGCATGAGCCGCGATCAGTTCCGGGCTCGCTATGCAAGCGCCTTGCGCGAAGCGACGACGACCTCCATCCGAACCGAACTCCGCTCCTTGCTGCACGAGGGGCCGCGTGCGCTGGCTGGATTTCGGGGCGAGTGGCAGACCACGCTATTTGGTCCACTGGAATTCGAAAACACCGTGCCCTTACGCTGGGAAAGCGGGGGCTGGAAAGTAGATTGGTCGCCTGGGTTGGTGTTGCCCCAGCTTGGCGAAGATTTGAAGCTCGTTTTCCTGGACCGCACACCCGTCCGTGGCAACATCTACGATCAAGGTGGTCTGGGTCTGGCGGTGGATGGTCAAGTGGTGACCGTCGGCGTGGTTCCTGCCTGGATCGAGGACGAAGCAACGGTCACTGCATCGTTGAGTATGGTCACTGGCGTAGCGCCCGAGGCAATCCAAGACAAGATCGCGGGTTCTCAGCCTGACTGGTTCGTCCCCATTGCTGACGTTAGCCCTGAAGTGAGCATCAACAGCGATGACTTGCTGTCCTCGCTGGTCGGCGTGACCCGCCGTGAGCGCTCCATCCGGGTGTACAAGACAGGCGATCTGGCCGCTCATCTGATTGGCTATCTGGGGACTATTCCGCTCGATGGGATGGAGGACTGGCAGTCGCGCAGTTATCGGGGCGACGAGTTGGTAGGACGCGCTGGTGTGGAAGGCTGGGGTGAGCCCTATCTGGCTGGACGGCGTGGTGGGCGGCTGGTAACCCTGACCGAGCATAACGAAGAGGTGGCCTTAGTGGCTGAAACCACCTCCCGGCCTGGCGGCAGCATTCATTTGACCATTGACAAGGAATTTCAGGCTGACGTCGAGCGCATTCTGGGGCACCGGCCGGGGGCTATCGTAGTCCTTGATCCTAACACCGGCTTTGTGCTGGCCATCGCCAGCTATCCGAGCTTCGATCCAAACCTGTTTGCCACCGGCATCGATCCAAAGGCTTGGGCTGACCTGAGCACCAACCCGCATCGCCCCCTTGTTGGTCGCGGAACGCAAGGGGCCTATCCGCCCGGGTCGGTCTTCAAAATTGTCACGATGGCAACCGGTATGGGGGAATTGGGCCTCGCCGCCGATACGACCTACGTCTGTACGGGTACCTGGGACCGGCTAGGTGACGAGTTCGTCAAAACTTGTTGGCTGGAGACAGGACACGGTCACATCAGCTTACAAGATGGCCTCAGCCAGTCGTGTGACGTGGTGTTTTACGAAGTAGGGCTGGCCTTGCAGAACGCCGACCCACAACTCCTGCCCGACGCAGCGCGCGCCTTTGGGCTGGGGACGGCCACCAGCATAGTTGGCGTGGAGGAGACGGCTGGTTTGGTGCCCGACCCGGCCTGGAAGCTGGCTCAAAAGGCGGAGAGTTGGTTCCCTGGCGACTCGGTGAACTTGGCCATCGGTCAGAGCTACTTGCTGGCCGCACCCCTGCAAATTGCCAACATGTTGGCGGCGGTGGGCAACGGAGGTACGCTCTATCGACCGCAGCTCGTGCGCCGCATCGTCGAACCCATCGGCCCCGAGCAGGTAAACCAGCCGGAGGCGCTGGCCCGCCTGTCGGTCAGCCCGGAACATCTGGCCGCAATTCGCAGGGGATTGGAGGGGGTGGTCAGTGGCCGAGGCACCGCGCGCGAGGCCTTTGAGGGGGCGATCTTCACAGCGGCCGGCAAGACCGGCACCTCCGAAACGGGCCAGGAAGAGCCGCACGCCTGGTTCGCTGGATACGCGCCCGCCGACGCACCTCAGGTTGCCGTCGCGGTCATTTGAGAGCATGCGGGTGAGGGATCCAAAAAGGCGGCGCCGCTCTTCCGCCAGGTGGTCGAAGCCTACTTCGCCCGCCAGTCCGATGTGCCGAGTAGTACTGGATAATGCTTTTGGCACATTGACATGCCCCAGTACTTGTGCTATCATAGTGATACCTTGCAAAAGCTACTAAAACCACAGCCTGAGCTTGTGAGCTTCACTCCCACCAGGTTCCAGTTCGAGGGCGAAAGGAGAAACACCCCGCGATGGCATCCCGCACAGAGCAAATGATAGCCCGTCTGAAGGACTTGCAGGCTGGCACTGCCGACATCGAAGCATCGGCGGTGGTCAGTGTGGATGGCTTGATCATGGCCTCATCGCTGCCGGCAGATGTTGAAGAGGATCGTGTCTCGGCCATGTCGGCTGCCATGCTATCGTTGGGCGAGCGTATCGCCAGTGAGCTGGGACGCGGGATCCTCGACCAGGTTTATATCCGGGGCGACAACGGTTTCGTTGTCCTTATGTCCATTGGCGAGGAGGCGGTGCTCACCGCTCTGGCGCGTAGCGAGGCCAAGCTGGGACTCATTTTCCTGGACATGAAGCGCGCCGCTGAAGACATGGCTGAATTGATCTGACAGCTTCGTTATGAACGACAGCGCCCACCAAACTGGTGGGCGTTTTTTGTTTCCATACTCCGAACTCAGACTAACCTGAGACCAGGGGGATGAAGTTGTCACCGTAGGCGCCCAGGTTGGGACCCAAATCGCCCACCTCCCGGAAGGCCCATTCCTGGTCACAAGCGTTGCACTTGAGGCAGCCCGCCGGCGGACAGGCGTCGGTCAGATCGTCTCGGAAGGCGCGACGCAGGTCCCAGGTGAAGAAAGCCTGGCTCACGCCGGTATCCACCACCGACCAGGGAAGCGGTTCGTCCGGCGCCCGCTCGCGCAGGTAATCCTCTTGCGATAGCCCCTCCGCTTTCAGCGCGCGCTCCCATTCGCGCAGGGTGGTCTTCCGCATACGAGCCAACACACGCCCCAGCCGCCGGTCGCCTCGGGCCAACACCCCTTCCACGGCCGCCCAGGCCGGACTGTCTGAGCGGACAGCCACCTTGGCAGGCCGCAACCGCCGTTCCAGGTACTTCACGCGCGCCTCCAGCGTCTCAACCGGCGTCATGGCCGCCCACTGAAAAGCGGTGTGCGCTTTGGGTACGTAGGGCGTGGCGTTGATAGTCAGGTGGCGCGAGAAACGGGCGCGGGCCGCCAACACCATGTCGGCGATGGCTTCTACGTCAGCCTCGGTCTCGGTTGGCTGTCCGATCATGAAATACATTTTTAACTGGGAGAAGTTGTAGCGGGCCGCCAGATCCACGGCATACAGCAGTTGCTCGTCCGACTGGGGCTTGTTGATGACTTTACGCATTCGGGCCGAGCCGGCCTCGGGCGCAATAGTCAGGGTTTGGGTGCCGCTCTCGGCCAGCGCCCGGATGAGGGGTTCAGATATGGGGTCCACCCGCATAGAGGCAATGGCAATCCTGGCGCCCAGCTTGCGCAGCTCGATCGCAATCTGGTCGATCCAGGAGTGGTCGCTCACAGCCGCGCTGACCAACCCGATCCTGTCACGGTGTTGCAGACTGTGACGGGCCACGGCCAGGATGGTATCCAGGCTCACCTCGCGCATGGGCCGATAGGTGTAGCCTGCCATACAAAAACGACAGCCTCGCCCACAGCCGCGTGCAATCTCGATCAACGCCCGGTCCCCAAACTCGGTATCGTGAGTATAAATCTGGGTCGTGGCGGGCACGGCGTCTAAATCGCGCACCCACACCCGGCCGACTGGCCCGTTTTCCAGGGCCGGCACGTATATCCCGGGCACCTCGGCCAGGGCGTGCAGTCCTTCGTCGCGGGGCGCTTGACCCGCCTCCCACAGCGCATCGACCAGGGGCGGGACGATGATCTCCCCCTCACCGATGGCGAAGGCGTCGAAGATGTCGCCCAGGGGCGCCGGGTTGGTGTAGACCGCCGGGCCTCCAGCGATAATCAGCGGCCACGTCTCATCCCGGTCTTCGGCCAGCGGCGGGATGCCCGCCTGCCGGAGCATCTGGACCGCATTGAAGTAGTCCATCTCGTAGGAGATGGTGAAGGCGATGACGGCAAAATCGGCCAGCGGGCGTTGCGATTCGATGGATAGAACAGGTTCATCTTCGGAGGGCGCTGACCGGTAGATTTCGACGGGGGCGAAGGCGCGCTCGCAAACCACGTCGGGCTGATGGTAGAAGAGGCGCTAGACCGTGTGCATGGCCAGGCTGCTCATTCCCAGCCGGTAGGTGTTGGCGTAGACCAGAGCGACCGGCAGCCGCCCACCCCAGTCTTTGCGAACGGCCCCCTCTTCGCGGGCTAATATTCGTTTTGCTTGATCTATGTACCGGTATTTGAGCTTCATGCACCCCGTTTGACGCTGAAAACGACAAATTTACTCTGGTTCAATTATAGTCAAAACGAGGGAGGAGACAAACCCGCTTAGAGCCTCCGCTTCGC
>JAUVPY010000078.1 GCA_030598425.1 Anaerolineae bacterium | reverse complement strand
GCGGGACGTCTTTTACCACATCTTGTCTCAGGCTCTGGCACGCCCGGGCCAGGTTCCATTTAACGCCTTGCCCTGGTCACCGCGCGTGGACCTGGCACTATTTGTGCACCGGGTCCAGGAACTGGAACCAGGCTTATACGTGCTGGTGCGTGACCCAACCCGTAAAGAGGCGTTAGCTTCGACCCTGAAGGCCGAATTCCTTTGGGAGAAGCCCGAAGCCTGTCCGGCCGACCTGGACCTCTATCGACTGATACCCGGTGACGCACGCGCGCGCGCCAGGCAAGTCTCCTGTCATCAAGCCATCGCCTCCGACGGCTGCTTCAGCCTGGGCATGATAGCAGAGTTCGAACGATCGTTGGATGAATTCGGGGCCTGGTTTTATCCACGCCTCTATTGGGAATGCGGCGCCATCGGTCAGGTCCTCTATCTGGCCGCAGAAGCGGCCGGTGTGCGTGGGACCGGCATCGGCTGCTTCTTCGACGACCCGGTGCACAGCGTGCTCGGCATTGACCTGGAGGCCTTTGCGTATCAGAGCTTGTATCACTTCACTGTGGGCGGCCCGGTGGAAGATAAACGCTTGACGACGTTGCCTGCCTACGCAGACACGTAGAGCCGGGAGGCCTTTTGATAGAGCGTGGCCTTTTTAAGGGTTTGCGCTAGAATATGGTAGAATAAGGTCACTTGCGAATCACGTCCTTTTTTTCGACCCTTTGAGCGCAATTCATGTTCTTTGATGAAGCCAAGATTAACGTAAAGGCAGGCGACGGCGGGAACGGGGCCGTCGCCTTCCGGCGAGAGAAATTCGTACCGCGAGGCGGTCCAGCCGGTGGCAACGGCGGCCAGGGCGGCAATGTCATCGTTGAGGTGGACCCTCAACTAAACACACTGGTCCACTTCAAGAACAAGGTCCACTTCAAGGCCGGGCGCGGGGCGCACGGCAAAGGTAAGAACCAAACCGGCGCCCGAGGAGACGATGCCTTCGTCTTCGTGCCGCCCGGCACGCTAGTGCGAGACGCCGCCACCGACGACCTGCTGGGGGACCTGACTGAGCCCAACCAGCGGGTGATCGTTGCCCGGGGAGGCCGGGGGGGACGCGGAAACGCCAGCTTTGCCACTTCCACACTCCAGGCCCCGCGCCTGGCCGAGCGCGGCGCTCCCGGCGAAGAACTGTGGCTGCGTTTGGAACTCAAACTTCTAGCCGATGTGGGGCTGATCGGCATGCCCAACGCCGGCAAGAGCACCCTACTGGCAGCGGTCAGCGCGGCCCGTCCCAAGATCGCCGACTACCCCTTCACCACCCTTCAGCCCAACCTGGGCGTAGTGACAATCAACGAGTACGATTTTGTGCTGGCCGATCTCCCGGGCCTCATCAAAGGCGCTCACACCGGGGCCGGGCTGGGGCACCAATTCCTGCGACACGTCGAGCGCACGCGCCTGCTCGTCCATGTGCTAGATGGCGCCGACGACGACCCGTTGGATCACTTCGACCAGATCAACCAGGAGCTACGCCTTTTTAAGCCCACTCTGGCTGAGCGGCCACAAATCGTGGTTCTCAACAAAATGGACCTGCCCGATGCCCGGGACCGCTGGCATAAGGTGCAAGCGGCAATACACACGCGAGGATTGCCCGCCTATGCCATCTCGGCAGCAACCGGCGAGGGCGTGCGCGAGTTAATGGCCCAGGTGGGGCAGAGCCTGTCGAGTCTGCCCAGGCCAGAACCCGAGCCCGACGAAATCCCAGTCTTTCGGCTGGACGAGACGCCTGAGTTCACAGTCGAGTGGGAGGGAGATGGCTGGCGTGTACGCGGCGAGCGGGTCGAGCGATTGGCAGCCCAGACTATGTGGGAATATCACGATGCAGTGCAACGAGCAGGGCGACTGCTGGAGGCCATGGGTGTGATTGACGCGCTGCGAGAGGCTGGCGTTCAACCCGAGGACACAGTACGTATCGGTAGCGTGGAACTTGAGTGGATGTGGTAGGCAAAAGCTACGAAGCGAAGCCGACGACCTTCGTGAGGACCTCTAACGTGGTTCGATTGACGGTCAGCTCCCCTAGCTCACCGCGAGGCACCCAGCGTGCCTCGAGTGCATCATCCCCAGGTTGCAACGCACCGCTCACGTAATCGGCCAGCAAGTCCACGATAACGTAGTGAAACCGAACACGCCCCCCTTCATCTCGTAGGATGACGTCGAAGGTGTGAATCGGATTTCTAGCGCGGATGGTGAGCCCGGTCTCCTCTTTGATTTCCCGCTCGGCCGCCTCCTGTAGCGTTTCACCCAACTCCACGCGCCCACCAGGAATGGCCCACAGGCCTTCGCTGGGCGGCTGACCGCGCCGGATCAGAAGAACTCGGCTATCTCTCACCACAATCGCCCCCACAGCGACCAGGGGGACACTAGGATACTCAGGACTAGACATCCGCGGGACACTTCCGTTGGCCTGTACAGACGATGCTGTCGATAGAACAGAGAGGATACCCTAGGGGTGAATGTCACGCCACCCGGTGGGGACTGCCGGAAAGGATGCCTTCTTGGCCGCTGAATGGCTCACCGACCTCAACACCATTCTTCCCAATAGAAAAACTGCGGATCTCCCGGGCATGAGTACTGCCCCGCATCTTTAGGACAGCGATTGCCCTCCGCATAGCACTATCTACCTCTACGTAACG
Organism: Anaerolineae bacterium; assembly: GCA_030598425.1. GTDB lineage: Bacteria > Chloroflexota > Anaerolineae > 4572-78 > NAK82 > JAUVPY01. The sequence goes on along the minus strand of JAUVPY010000078.1, from coordinate 5,951 downwards.
CATAAGAATCAAAGCGTCAGCCAGGAAAGGCAAAGCTCCTGCATACCGGTATTGCGGCCCTAACAGACGAGCCGCCTCGTCAAGAAGCAAGCTGGTCATTCCCTCACGCTTGAGCCCATTTACGATCGAGTTGTAAACATGGCGCAATTCCACGCGATCCGAGGTGAGACGCTGGAAGTGCGCCACGCTGTCCAGCACGGCCCGCTGAGGCGCGATTGTGTGCATCGTCTCGCTCAAGGGACTATCGGGAGATTCCAGGCTCTTTAGGAAAACTTCCGGCGAGGTAAAGAGCAGACGCAGTTTGCCTTCGGCTTCCAAGGCCCGCAGGTCCCACCCCATAGCGTCTGCATCCCGTATCAACGTGGCCGGGAATTCTTCGAAGGTCACCAACAAGCCAGGTTGACCCAGACTCGCCCCAGTGACCAGGTACTGCAAGCCCAGCGTGGTTTTACCCACGCCAGGCGCTCCGCTGACCAACGCCGCCGAACCCTGTAAGAGGCCTCCACCTAGCATGGAATCGAGACCGGAGATACCAGTGGTGAGACGCTCACGTTTTTTGGAGGATGTTTTCAAGCTGTTCACCTCGCTGCTAGTTGCCCTTTTGGTCTTAATACAATCGTTGCCACGTGATGTTGTAGATCTGAACAGCATTCGATATCTCGCACACGTCTTCGTCATCCGACTGCCACGTGACCAATTGGCCTACCCGCTGCCCATTCTCGATAGGAGCTACGAACCAGGTACGTGCCTTGCCAGGGGAATTGTCCCAGGCCACTCGCCCGTTGGGATCGGTAGTGATAATAAAACGGCTGCCCGACACGTTCAACTCTCCAACCTCAAAATCAACCCCACCCATGTTAACGCCGTTACGATCCAGAGCGTAGATTAACACCCGCACCACTTCGCAATTGTTCTCCGCGTCAATGTCGTACACCGACCACGGCAGGGGTGTGGGGCTGGGTACGGGTGTGAAAGTACCAGTGGGCTCCGGCGTATGAGTGGACGTCGGCGTACGGGTTGGAAGCGGCGTAGGTGTAAATGTAGAAGTGGAGGTGGGCGTAGGTGTACCGGTCTCCGTTGCCGTAGCCGTCGGGGCAGGCGTGTTGGTAGGTACGGGTGTCCAGGTGGGCGGGTACGTGGGCACCACCTCAGGTGGGCCGATGGGGCCCACAATGCTCGGTCCGTCTTCCCCCCCGGTAACAAGCACCAATGGGTTTTCGGGGCTATATGTGGCAAAAATGAGACCGTAGAACAACACGGTCAGAACAACCATTACCAAAACAACGAAGAGCAGGATGTTCGTCACACTGTTGCTGAGCATCGAACCGCCTCCTTATGCATCAATCACCTCGGGTGGCCGCCAGAAAACCGGCGTCGTCCACCAATACGAATGAGTCGACGCCGCCATAGGGAAGCACCACCACGCGCATCTTATCACCCGGCCTCGACTCGACCAGGTGCGCCGTAGCCTGAAGAAGCTGAGCAATTCGCTGTTCGGCGGGATAATTCGGGTAACGACCCAGAGTCCCGGCCAAGTTCTCCCTTCGCAGAATCTCTTCGGTAGCCAGATCGATCTGTTCAGCATTCGGCATGGCCACGATGAGGTCGGCGTAGAGTGCAAAGAGCAGCTCATATGACTTGGTTAGTTCGGCACGGATTTCCTCGGCCTGTACCTCCCATTCTGGGACCAGGCCAATGCCATAGCCCCGGCGCGCAACGCGATGTTTCATAGACAGCCAATTGATGCGCGCCTGGACAACGCTGATCTGAACCGATAACTGTGGTGTCGCCGCAAGTTGAGCATCGTAATACGGCACTTTGGCCTGATCTTCGGCCATCAGAGCCTCTCTCAGGGCTGCGACCAGCTCTGGCGGCGCATAGCCTCCACGCACAACCAACGCATCGGACAAGGCCTGGGCCGCCTCCCAACGTGCTGCCTCTGCTTGTTGCACCTCCAACGACACATGAGGAGGCTCAGCCACCGGCAGAAGGGGCGGCGACTCGGCCACAGTTGCCATTGGGAAAGCCTCTGCGCTCTGCTTCAGGCTGACACGCGCCCGTTCTCGGTCACCGATCATCTGGTAGCCCTGGTGCAGGCGTTCAAAAACACCTCGCCGGGTTGCAGCCTGCAAATACGGACTCGCCATCGCGATGTTAAAGGCCTGGTCAAAAAACAACTGAGCCAGTCCAAACTCCTCCAGTTCAGCCAGCCCCTCCCCTGCCAGTACAAATGTATCCGCCCGCACTGTGTCGGGCAGATCGGGGCTGAGCGTGGCGATGGTACCTGCCAGCCGGTAAGACGTGATAGCAAGATCAGGCCGATTATCGCTGCGAAGACGACTTGCCAGCAGCAAGAAATCACCGGCGCTCTCCCGGTCTTCGATTGATGGACTGAAGACCAAAATGGCGTAGGCCGTGTCTGACCGTGCCTGATCCAAGGCCTTAGCGCTCAGGTCACCATCGGACACACCACCCAACCCAGCCACCGCGAGAGCAGGGTCTATCCGGTCAGGTTCTACCAACGTCAGGGGGTCTTGCCATTCAGGCACATCGAATGGTTGCTCGCGTAGCAAAAAAAACGCCCCCAGCGACGCAACACCCACCAGCACCAAAAGCACCGTGGCAGCGGTTAAGACAATCAATACCCAGTTTTTCAAAGAAAACCTCCCCGAAGGAGCCTCGTGGGCGGGTAGGTGTCGCTCGCGAAGTGTTGCCATCTTGCTATGCTGTTATATGGGAATAAGTATACCATAAATACAGGATTATGTCCAGTAAGGTTTACATATCAATATAGTGCTCAATGACCGCGTTCCCTCGTTGCTCAGCAAGCCACGTCTCGAAGGCTTTTTGTCGGACGTAGAGAACCATCCCAGGCGTGAGAGGCCGGTTATCTTCGCGCGCCTCGACCTTAATAATGTGGTATCCCTGGTCACTCTCAATCACGTCGCTGGTGCCTCCCGGCTCCAGGGCAAAGGCCCTCTCTACAACCACAGGCGGCATCAAAGGAACATCCCGAGGAAACCACCCCAAGTCACCGCCGTTGGCTGCGGTGCTAATATCTTCCGAGGATTGTTGGGCCAGGGCGGCGAAGTTGACTCCCCCGCCCAGCTCATCCAGCAACGCCTGTGCTTTGACCGGATCGGACGCAAGAATGTGGCGGGCATGCACCTGCTCGGCCGCGGTGGGCACCACGGCCGTAACCTGCTCTATCATCTTGCCGGCGAGCAACTGAGACCGCTGTATTTCCCGAAACTCATCCAACGTCAAATCGTTTTCCGCCAACCATTGATCGAAGGATTCCTGCCCCTGCCCCACTGCAATGCTTTCCTGCACCGTCGCTTCTAGGTCCTCATCCGTCACTGAAATCCCCGCAGCGGTCGCGGCCTGCTCGATAAGCGCCTGCTCAACAAGACCATTGAGCACATTCTGTCGAATCTGGCCCAGTTGCGCCTGACCTTCCTCACCCTCCAGAATAAGATCCTGCTCTATAAGCGCCCGCTCGGTTTGTGCGACCTGCTTCTGATATACGTCCAGGAAGATGGGCTGTCCATTGACACGCGCCGCCAGGGGGCGACCATCTTGAGACGGACCGCCTCCGGCCTCAACGGCAGCTTGGGAAGACGGTTCGCCAGGGACAGCGGTAGGATCAGGCGCCAAAGGAGCCAGTTCGGTGGCTGGCGCCGTAGGCTGCGCAGCCCCACAGCCAACCACTAAAAAAACCAGAGCAAAAATGAGTCCTGCCCTGATAGTGCTGCTGCTTGGCGGCATTGGTGCAAACGCCTGTCGGCGGCATGAGCGCTTGATCGAAGGCCGTCGACGAAATGCTTCTGGGGGCCGACCCGATGGCATTACGAAACACCCCTTTAGAATATAATTGACAATAATCGAACAACGAGAGAATTATACACCGCACAAAGGGATTTGTGCAACTGGTTCTACCCGAAAACAAGTATCCCAAAACAGTAACCAGCCGGGCACCCAAATAGCAGAAGCCCTACCAATTGGCAGGGCTTCGGATGAATAATAATCATCGCCAAAGAATAAATTTACAAGCTGGTAACGATGTTACTGAACACATTGCCGATAACGGGGCCCAACAGCAGCAGGATGGCGATGACCACAATGGCCACCAGCACTAGGATCAATGCGTACTCGACCAGGCCCTGGCCCTCTTCACGGGGAAGGAACAACATTTTGCCGTCACCTCCTTTCCTCAAAAAGTCACAAGGCTGGCAAGATACTCCGTCTCTTGTGCATCTCCATTCTAGCATCAAACGTAACGCGAAGCCATAGGGTTTTGGTACTAATATTACATAATTTACGCTGCTTTCACGATTTGCAGCTTCTAGTTGTTTTCTCTATAAGTCGAGATATCGGGCTCTTCTTCGACTCGGAACAGGTTCAAACTCATCGCCTAAATATCCTCCAGGACACGTTTATATCTTCCGAAGCGTGATTTCCAAGCCAATGGCCCGTGATGAATCTCGAACACAGTTGCTTGCCCTGGCCGACTGGCATATTGGTCGCAACTGAATATAATAATGGTCAAATAGCAAGAGAATGCGGACTAGATATGGCGCCATCGATTAACAACACCAATAACGAAATCGACAGCCTAACCAAGAGTAACGCTCAGCTTCGACGCCGAATTGAGGCCCTTGAGCGCAATCGACGAGAGTTGGAAAACCGCATCTTACAACTGCGCACGATCTACGAAATTGGTGCCGAAACCGCGTCGATGCTGGAGCCGGCTGGTATTCTCCAGGCGATCCTATCGCGGTTGATGCGGGCCTTCGATGTCACCACCGGCCTGGCGCTGACCGTCAGTGAAGCCGAGGATGAATGGTCGATTACGCTCCAACAGGGATTGACGCATCAGGAATGGGCGACCATCTCTGATGGATTTGCGCCCCAAACGCTGGAAGAGCTCTACTACACGTGGTCCACACAACGCCCATCGTCCGCGCCGCGCTGGTTAGTGGTGTCTGAAACTGAGAAAGAATCGCCTTTCGTTGACTGGTTGCGGGAGCTTGACATTCGTGTCTGGTTGCCATTCACTGTGGATCATCTGTTGGTCGGTGGCCTGGGACTGGGACCCCAAATGTGGGGTACCGACTTCTCTAGCGGCAACCTGATGCTTCTTTCGGGCATTATCGATAACTCGGTCGAGCGCATCAAAAGCGCCCGATTGTTGGATACGCTCCTCCACGAACAGCAAGAGCTTTATCGTACGCGGGGAATCTTCGAACAATTTCTGGCCCCCGAAGTAGTAGACCGGCTTCTCGATGGTCGAATAAAGCTAAGCACCGAAGGCCAGCGCCAGGAAGTGACGGTCCTCGTAGCCGATCTGCGTCGTTCCACTGAACTGGTACTGACGCTGGATACGAAAGAGATGGTGCGTCTCCTCAATGACTATTTCGGCGAGATAACCAATGTCGTTTTCAGCTACGAGGGAATGGTGGACAAATTTCTGGGTGATGGGGTGATGGCAGTGTTTGGCGCACCAATCATCCACGACGAAGGTGAGCTAGACGATGCAACTCGGGCTGTTCAGGCGGCCGTGGAAATGCAGAACGTGTTCGAAGACCTTCTAGAGTCTTGGGAGAAGCGATTGGGGCACGAACTCGCAACCGGTCTGGGTATCGGTGTGTGTACCGGAATGGCGGTGGTCGGCAACGTGGGTTCGACCAAGCGGGTTGAGCATACGGTTATTGGCCCCGTGGTAAACTTGGCCTCTCGTCTATCAGATCTGGCAACCAGCGCGCAGACCCTCCTCGACGAGGAGACCTATCGGCGAATGAGCCTGGCGATCCCGGCTGAGCCCCTTGAGCCCGTTACCGTGCAGGGCTTCTCCCAGCCAGTCCCCGTTTACAAGCTGACGCAGAGCCAGGATTGAATACAGATCCTTTTTTAGACCCCTAGCCCTAACCCTCAGGCGGTTCTAGCGGTAT
>JAUVPY010000436.1 GCA_030598425.1 Anaerolineae bacterium | reverse complement strand
TGGGACAGGTTCTACTATTCCTATGCTCTTTCTACTTGTTTAGCGGAATTAGGGACAATGAACTCACAGCGCCCGTAATTACCATGTACGAGCTGGTGTCTGGCACCATAATGTTGGCTCTCTTGTTGAGCCGTGGTCCCGCTGCCGGCAGCATGCTTCTGGTGGTTGGTGGCGTCCTGCTTAACTATGTGATGGGAGGTCTGACGTTTGCGCTTTGGCTGGTGGCTCGCCGCAGCCGCTTTCAGCGTTTGCCGTCAGTATTTGACGTTGACCCTAGCATCGAAGAAGAACCAACCGGTCTAGAAGTACGAAACCTACGTATCGGCCTGGTCATTTGTGCAGCTCTTTTTAGCATTGCTGCGCTAGCGCTGCTGGTCGTCGTCTTCTCTGCTGGCCGCCCGCATAGCGCCGTTTTTATGGTCGCAGCCGGTACCGCAGTGGCCGTCTATGCAGGCTTGGCTTTCCTGAGCTCGCTCTCAGCCGTGTCACCCCGACGACATTTCTATGCCCACGACATTATGATGATAGTCTCTTTGTTTGCAACCATTGCCCTTTTGTTCTGGACGATAAAATATGAGTTGACTTTAACCGTCCGCATTCTATTCCTCATTGGGGCGATTGCTCATCTTATTATCCCTGTAATTACCGTTATTCTACATATGGCAGCCGCCCGCCGCGAGCGTCCAACGCAGTTCTTCGGAGTTTGGTTACACCGCGTATTCGAACAGTTTGCGGAGGTAATCCTAAAGGGAGATGTCGAGGTCATCACACCTCGTGAGATTGCCGACGCAGCGGATGCCCTCCTGGCCGAAGTCACCTCGCCCAGAATCGCTGGAGTCAAAATGGCATTGGCTACGATTGAAATTGGGGCATTACTGCGGTTCAGGGTACCGATGTCGCGTTTGGGAAGGTTGGAACGCGAGCAATATCTGGTGTCGGTTTTTCAGAGGGGTCATGGACTATTCCGAGATCTCATCCGGATTAAGCAACTTGTGTTTTTTATGTATTACAGTGATGAGCGTACCCATGAAGGAATCGGCTTTGTTCAATTCAAAGATCGGGAGCTCTTCAAACGGGCAAAGGAGGAGGGCAAGTTGCCTTCCGGGCCGGTAGTTTACCCAGCCCCGGTTGATGATCGAGTACTGGAGACAGAAGTCTGCGTGATTGGTTCGGGTGCTGGAGGCGCGGTGTTGGCAACCCGGCTGGCCGAAGCCGGAAAACGTGTGATCATCTTGGAGGAAGGCCCATTCCTGAAGAGGGACCGCGTGAACCACGACGAGCGATCAATGCAAACAAAATCCTATCGCGAAGGGGGTCTCCAACTGACCCTTGATTTTGATATGTACATTCTGCAAGGGCGGTGTGTGGGTGGTAGCACCTTTGTCAACAACGGGGTATGTTTCGACCTTCCCGAACCCGTCTTTAGAGAATGGGTGGATCTGGGAGCAGGCCTGGATAAGGTTAGGTTAGATCAAGCCTTCGATCGGGTACGCAGTGAAATCCAGATCATAAGACTGGAGGAACATCAGCATCTGTTGGAGAAGAGCAGCTCTCGCTTCGCGGAGGGAGCTCGCCAGCTCGGATTGCATGCCGACTGGTTTGAGGTAAATCTGGATGGCTGTATCGGTTGCGGTTATTGTACCATCGGCTGTCCTTACGAGAAGAAAATGTCGGTTGATCTGTCTTACATCCCCCGGGCATTGGAAGCTGGCGCGATATTGGTCAGTGACTGCAAGGCAACAACGATTACCACCACCGGCTCCAAGGCTCAGTCGGTTCAATGTCAGCGCGCGGATGGCACGCCCCTGGAAGTCAACGCCCGGCAGATTGTGGTTGCCGGTGGAGCTATCGGCTCCAGTTTGCTGCTGCTCAGTTCTGGCATCAAGCGCAACGTAGGCACCCGTCTCAGCTTCAATGCAGGAAGCTGGGTATTTGCCGAGTTTCCAGATCCAGTCGATTCCTTTGACGGCATTCAAATGTGTGCTTACGCTGACCAACCACGGTACTTTATGGAGACAATTGCTATGTCACCAGGTGCCTTTTCCGCTGCCATGCCAGGTTGGTTCCAGGACCACTTCGATAGGATGCGGCGCTACCGATATTTCGCAGTGGCTGGTGCGCTGGTCGGGACTCAGCCGGTAGGACGTGTCATCCACTCGTCGCTGCCATTGCTGGCCGACTTGATCTCCCCCACCAGTTTTGAATTGCCAATCTCAGACCTGCGCAAGCTCAAGGAGGGAGTCAAGCATGTGTGCCAGTTATTCCTTAAGGCTGGCGCAATGCGTGTTATCCCTGCCACCTTCCGACCCCTTGAGTTCACTTTTCCTTCCCAGCTCTATCGGTTGGATGAGTTCGTGGTGGAACCCGACGACATCTCCTTCGGGTCTGCGCATCCACAAGGTGGCAATCCTATGAGTGACAACCAGGATGTAGGCGCAGTGGACACCCATTTCCGGGTTCACGGCTTCGACAATCTATTTGTTTGTGATGCGAGTATATTTCCGGCCTCGATCCAGGTTAATCCGCAGTTGACCGTCATGGCTCTGGCTGACTATGCATCGAGCCTCATTGCTGACATGTAGCTGGTACCACACAGCGGAAACAAAATACCCGCCTTCGGGCGGGTTTCTTGTTGAGGCTGGAAGTGAGGGGAAACGCACGTTCCTACCTCTCTGATGACGCGGTCCTCACCTTCATACCGCCGCCCATACCTGGTGACGACGGCATCTTCGCCGGGAAAGAAGAGATCAGAGGCTGGTACCAAGGCCTTATCGCTGCCAATGGCGTGAGCACTTTGAGCGACTGCCAAGTCGAGGGTGAGACGGTAACGTGCCTGAACAGCTACACCGACGCAGACCTGGAGGGTATGGGTGTTGGCTCACTGCTGTTTGAGTGGGTGGCCACGATACGGGATGGCAAAATCCAGGGCTATACGGTGACCATGACACCAGAGTCGCTGGCCAAGATGGAGGTCGCCATGGCCGCCTTGCCGGAGACCGGTGGGGTCGCCTTCCCGTCCTACGCTTTGGCAATAGCGCTTGGTGGCCTGACACTTGTGGGTGGCCTGAGCCTGGCGATGCTACGCCGCCGTTCGCCCTAGATTGTAACTATCTCCTTCCTTCGCGATCACCCCTCGTTGCCCAAAAAGTCCTGGGCGCCGCCCCGGACCGCCACGGCCCTCGGGTTGGGACCGGCCAGGAAGGCGCCAACGGCGATGATGACGCCCACCAGCAAAACCACGACGGTTTGGACGACCAGGCCACGCAGCACGATGTCCCATACCGCTTCGGCCGCCGCCCGATAGAGGGCGTT
>JAUVPY010000218.1 GCA_030598425.1 Anaerolineae bacterium | reverse complement strand
GGCGCCACGGGCGCGAATCGCCCGAGTTCGAGTTGATAGATGCACTGCGCGAGGCCTTTGAGCTAAATCGTTACTTCGACGTCTTCGTCGAGTACGCCAAGGCCGACCAGGAGGACATCCTGTGCCGTATTTCGGTGGTCAACCGCGGGCCTGATCCCGCCCCCATCCACGTCCTGCCCCACTTGTGGTACCGAAATAGTTGGGCCTGGGGCTATGATCGCCCGCGCCCTGAGCTGCGTGCCATCGACGGAGTCAGCGTGTATGCACAGGCCCGGCATATCGGTGAGCGTTGGTGGTACGTGGATGGCGTCGCCCGCGCCCAGGCGTCGCCTCTGCTATTGTTCACCGAGAACGACACCAACGCTGAGCGTCTGTTCAACTCGCCCAATCCTTCGCCCTATGTAAAGGATGGCATCAACGAGGCCGTCGTCCACGGACGTGCAGACCGGGTGAACCCCGAAGGCAAAGGCACCAAGGTGGCTGCGCACTTCGAGACGACCCTCGCGCCTGGTGAGACTTTTACCGTTCGCGTACGTTTCGCGAACGTGTCGCAGGCTGAAGCCTTTGCCGACTTCGACGCTATCTTCTCCCAGCGCCTCCAGGAGGCCGACGAGTTCTACGCCGCCATCCAACGCCCCGACCTGAGTGAGGACGAGCGACGTGTCCAGCGCCAGTCCTTCGCCGGGTTGCTGTGGAGCAAGCAATTTTATCACTACAGCATTGAACTTTGGCTCAAGGGAGATCCGGGCCAACCGAAACCGCCCGAGTCCCGAGTCCGCGGGCGCAACGCACACTGGACCCATATCTACAACTTGGATGTACTCTCTATGCCCGACAAGTGGGAGTACCCGTGGTACGCAGCCTGGGACCTGGCCTTCCACACAATTCCTATCGCCATGATCGACCCCGAGTGGGCCAAGCGCCAGATCATGCTGCTGCTGCGTGAGTGGTATATGCACCCTAATGGCCAACTCCCTGCCTATGAGTGGGCCCTGGACGACGTAAACCCGCCGGTACACGCCTGGGCTGCCTGGCAAGTATATCAGATCACCCGTGACCTGACCGGCTATGCGGACACCGCTTTCCTGGCCCGCGCCTTCCACAAGCTGATGCTCAATTTCACCTGGTGGGTCAATCGCAAGGACGCCGAGGGAAATAACGTCTTCCAGGGAGGGTTTCTGGGCTTGGACAACGTCGGCGTCTTCGACCGCAGCGCACCTCTGCCCACCGGCGGCTACCTGGAGCAGGCCGATGGCACTGCCTGGATGGGCATGTATTGCCTCAATATGCTTTCCATCGCCCTGGAACTGGCCCGATCCGATCCGGTCTACGAGGACGTGGCTACCAAGTTTTTTGAGCATTTCATCTATATCGCCAACGCTATCTACGATATGGGCGGTCACGGCGTAAGTCTCTGGGACCCGGAGGATGGCTTCTTTTACGACGCGATCCACAGTCCCGACGGCACGCACATACCGCTCAAGATTCGCTCTTTTGTCGGCCTGATACCGTTGTTCGCGGTGGAGAGCATTGAGCCTGACCTGTTGGAGAAACTGCCTCGCTTCCGGCGACGCATGGAGTGGTTTATTAAGTATCGTCCGCACCTGATCAACAACATCACTTCGCTGGCCGCTTCTGGTCACGATGGCCACCGTTTCCTGGCTATGGTGGACCAAGAGAAGCTGGAGCGCATTTTGCCCCGGATGTTTGATAGTGGTGAATTCCTGTCGGAGTATGGCCTGCGGTCGCTCTCCCGGCACCACGCAACGCACCCATACACTTTTCATGTTGATGACCAGATTTACACCGTCGCTTACGAGCCGGGCGAGTCTCGTACCGGCCTGTTTGGCGGCAACTCGAATTGGCGCGGCCCGATTTGGTTCCCCATCAACTATCTGATGATCGAGGCGCTGCGCAAGCATTATCACCATTATCGTGACGAATTCACGGTCGAGGTGCCAAGCGGCTCAGGGGTCCGGCTCACGTTGGATGCGGCCGCCGACGAGGTGTGCCGGCGCTTGGCGCGCATCTTCCTGCGCAACGGGGAGGAAAATGGGGGGCGTCCATTCTTCGGCGATGTCGCGTACTTCCAAACCGATCCGCATTGGCGCGATCATATCCTCTTCTACGAATACTTCCACGGCGACAGCGGGGCTGGGCTTGGAGCCAGCCATCAGACCGGCTGGACCGCGCTCGTGGCCAAGTTGATCCAAGACCGCGGTAGAGAATGAGCCTGCGTTGAAAATGAGCCGGAGCCCTTAACTTATTGAGGACAACGCTTGAACAAGTTCAAGTCGTTTGAACAAGTTCAATTCGCCTTAACAAGTCCAGGACAATGCCCGAAAAAGTTCGCCTGTGCCTGCGCCATAGATGCAGGTGGAACCCCGGCTTGCTGTGTCAGGAGGAGTTCGTCATGAGGTTTGAATTTGCCACTGCCACGCGCATCTTGTTTGGCCCAGGCACATTGCAGGAAGTCGCATCACTGGCGCTTGGGATGGGAAAACGTGCCTTTGTGGTCACCGGCCGCAGCGCGGAACGTGCTGCACCCCTCCTGGAGGGTTTGAAGGAGCATCGGGTGGAATCCGTCCTGGCTAACGTGCCTGGGGAGCCGACGACCGATTTGGCCCTGGCTGGCGTGGAGCGCGCTCGCGAGACCCAGTGTGATTTTGTAATCGGCATCGGGGGCGGGAGCGTCTTGGATGCCGGTAAGGCGATTGCGGCGTTGATGACCAACAAAGGTGATCTTTTCGACTACCTGGAGGTGATCGGCCGTGGAAATCCACTGGCCCACCCTTCGGCGCCCTACATCGCGGTTCCCACCACGGCTGGCACGGGCTCGGAGGTCACACGTAACGCGGTGCTGGCCTCGCCTGAGCACCAGGTTAAGGTCAGCCTGCGCAGTCCGTCGATGCTTCCCCGCCTGGCCGTGGTGGATCCTGAGTTAACGTATTCGATGCCGCCGGCCGTCACCGCCAGCACGGGCCTGGACGCACTCACCCAGGTTCTGGAGCCATACGTCTCCAACCAGGCCAACCCAATGACAGACGGGATATGCCGTGAGGGCCTGGGACGGGCTGCCCGCTCGCTGCGGCGCGCTTACGAGGATGGTCGCGACGCGGAGGCGCGCCAGGACATGGCGCTGGTGAGTCTTTTTGGTGGGCTGGCGCTGGCCAACGCCAAGTTGGGAGCCGTGCACGGCTTTGCCGGTCCGCTGGGGGGCCTTTTTCCCGCACCCCATGGGACCATATGTGCTCGGCTGCTGCCGCACGTCATGGAGGCCAATGTACGCGCCCTGCAAGCGCGTATGCCTGACTCGCCAGCCTTGGCCCGGTACGACGAGGTGGCTCAGCTCTTGACGGGAAAGGGCGCAGCCCGGGCGAACGATGGTGTCGCCTGGATACAAGACCTTTGCCAGGCTTTGGACGTGTCGCCGCTGTCTGATTTTGGGCTTACTGAGGACGATTTCCCGACCGTGGTGAAGAAGGCCCGCAAGGCGAGCAGTATGAAGGGGAACCCCATTCTGTTGACGGATGAGGAACTGACGGAGATCTTGGGGAAGGTCATCTAGGCCGCAACCCTTTGGGCCTTATCCTGAGGCCATCCCACCCAACCGAACGATCTTGTCACGCCCATTGCGTACGTCTCGAGTGGCGTTCACTGCGTCGATCACGAGCTGGGCGTGTTCCACAACCTGATCGTAATCGACATCAGCGTGACCGGTGACGATAACCACGCAATCGGTCTGGGTCAGTACTTCGGGCGCGATTGGCACCGACTCAAATTGCGCCCCCTCACGCAAAAAAACGTCGCCCCCCACCTCGAAGTGGGGCACGTGGGGATCGTGGTAGCTGACCTGGGCCCCTTCCTTTAATAGAAGTTCGATCACCCGCTCCGCTGGCGAGTTACGTGCGTCGTCTATGTCCGGCTTGAACGCAACACCAAGCACCAACACACTTGCTTCTTTGATAGATCGCCCCCGTTGGTTGAGCCCCTGGATCACCTTCTGCACCGTGTGGTAAGGCATCTCACTGTTCACCTCGGCGGCCAGCTCGATGAACTTGGTATAAAAGTCGTACTCACGCGCCTTCCACGACAGGTAGTATGGGTCCACCGGGATGCAATGACCGCCAACGCCGGGTCCAGGATAGAAGGGCATAAAACCGAAGGGTTTGGTTTTGGCCGCCTCAATGACCTCCCAGATGTCAATGTTCATACGCTCGGCCAGCAGCATCAGCTCGTTGACCAACGCGATGTTCACGCTGCGATAGATGTTTTCGAGCAGCTTGGTCATCTCGGCCGCCCGCGGCGACGAGACCAGGTGGATCTTGGCCATCAGGTGAGCCAGCAAGGCCCCCGCCAGTCGCGCGCACTCCGGCGTGACGCCCCCCACCACTTTAGGGGTGTTCTCCACGGTGAACTGCCGGTTGCCAGGGTCAATCCGCTCGGGCGAAAAAGCCAGGTGGAAATCCTGGCCAGCCTTGAATCCCGAGCCTTCCAGAATCGGTTGCACTACCTCTTCGGTGGTGCCGGGGTAGGTGGTGCTCTGGAGCACGACCAATTGGCCAGCGTGTAGCCGGGATGCGATGCCATGGGCTGCGTTCTCAACGAAGGAGAGATCTGGCGCTCGCATCGAGTTGAAGGGGGTTGGGACGCAAATGAAGACGGCATCCGCCTTGTTGAGCACATCATAATCGGCGCTGGTCCACAAGCGCCCTTCGGCGACCAAAGGGGCCAGGTCTTCGCTCGGCACATCAGAGATGTAACTTTCCCCGCGTTCCAGCGACTCAAGCTTGCTCGAATCCAGGTCCACACCGGTCACCTGGAAACCGGCTTTGCTCAGCCCCACGGCCAGAGGGAGACCCACGTATCCCAAACCGATGACCGTCACGCGTGCGGACTGGTCGCCGATCTTTTGCTCCAGAGTCTTCACTGAAAAATCACCTCACTGATCAAGCGGAACTCGTTCCATCCGCCAGATGCCCCACAATGCTGCCAGAAACACCGACGCGCCAAAAAGATAGGCTTCAATCAAATCCGCCTGGGTAACAAAAACGGCAACCAGGCCCAGCATACCACCTACCAGGTAGAGAGCCATCACCGCCTCGCGCTGGGTGAATCCCATGCGAACCAGCCGGTGTGAGGTGTGATCTTTGCCCGGCGTCGCCGGGTGCAATCCACGCCGGATGCGCGAAAAGACGACCAGGGTGGTATCGAAGATGGGGACGCCCAGCACAAGCACAGGCACCATCCAGGTGATGGCATCGTCGTTGTTAGGGAAGCGGAGTTTGATGCCCGCGGCGGCCAACATGAACCCGAGGAACAGGCTGCCGGTGTCGCCCATGAAGATGGTAGCCGGATTAAAGTTATACACCAGAAAGCCGAAACTGGCTCCCAGCAGGGCCGCCGACAATACACCCACCAGATACTGACCGTTTTGTACGGCCAGCAGCAGGAAAAAGGCAGATGCGATCGCCGCGATTCCTCCCG
>JAUVPY010000098.1 GCA_030598425.1 Anaerolineae bacterium | reverse complement strand
CTGATTGGCGTACGCGATACGCCCCGTCATGATCCCTTGCACAATGCCGACTACCCGCCACGCTCCCTCGCGCCCCTCAATAGTGAGGAGAACTTCGTCGCCTACCTGGACGTCGGACTCTTCTTTGATCACCTCTGAATTCAAAACAATCGCGTTCGTGTCCTCGGGGAGCAACCAGCGCCCCTGGAGGATGGTGGGTTGAATCAGGTTGGTGTCAGCAGGGGCGCCAAGGACGTAGATGTTGGGGCCTTCCTCGCTGCGCGACAGTCCAATGGCGTCACTTCAAAGGTGCGTTGCACTTTGCACGATAAGACACCCCGGAGTATACTTAAAACTACAATCTGCTAGCTGGGCTGGCAGCATCCAAACAAATAGGTATATCAAAATGACCCAAGACTGGAACGACGAAGCATACTACTACGACGAGTACGGCGACGGGGACTCCGGGCGAAGTTGGTCAACTATGGCCCTCATCCTGACTGGGTTGGCTGGTGTCTTAATAGGCTTCGCCTGCGCCGCCTGTCTAGGCGGCATGGGGCTGGCCTTTCTCCTCCTACCTACGCCCACAGCCACGGCGAATCCCGCTCCGGCGGCCACCGTTATCATCCTCCCTACACCAACTTTCACGCCACAACCAGCAAATCCGCCCCCACCGGAGGCCCAGCCATTTGCCTCAGGAGGACTCGGCCTGTCCCAACAGGAATGGGAACAACGATACGGTCCGGGCAGTCCGAGCGAAACACCTGGTTATCTCTGGTACCAGGGAACATATTTGGTCGCATACCAAGAGGGCAACGTGGCGTACATCGAACAGCGATGGAGCCCCGAAAACGCCGCCACGATTGACAACGCACGAGCTCAGAGTAGCGGCCTCATACCCACCGACGGGCAATACGTCCAAACCTTTAGCCCAGAAGGCCGCCCGGATCTGGTTGCGGACCTCTACTTCAGCCA
Source organism: Anaerolineae bacterium (assembly GCA_030598425.1). Classification (GTDB taxonomy): domain Bacteria; phylum Chloroflexota; class Anaerolineae; order 4572-78; family NAK82; genus JAUVPY01. The sequence goes on along the minus strand of JAUVPY010000098.1, from coordinate 7,155 downwards.
GTCGTTGATTAGCAGATTTAGCGGAAACGTATGGGTTGGCGGTCAGCCCGGCAATTTCGCCGTCACCTACACCGTTTCTGAAAGTGGCGTTAGCAGATCGGTGATCACCCTGGGCAACAATCCTTCTTAAATCGTAAACAGAAAGGAGATTTCCATGAGCGACAACGTGTACAAGAAGATCGAGATCGTCGGCACTTCCGCAACCAGTCTGGAAGACGCCATTCAGAACGCGGTTGGCAAGGCGGCACAGACAGTTCGGCGCATGGGGTGGTTCGAGGTGGAGGAAATCCGCGGCGCCATTAAGGAAGACCAGGTGACCCAGTGGCAGGTGACGGTTAAGATTGGTTTTACCCTGGAAGACTGACGCCGGCCTGTAGTAACAAGTATCCGCTTCCCAACATACACGGAGTTGGGAAGCGGGTTTCGTATTTATGCCAATTTCTGTCACCCTATCCCTTGCCTAAAAAGAAAGTGAGTGGCCAGGAAAGCGGACCATCTAACCATCGAGCAGATTGAAACAGGAATGTCTGATGTGTTGGCCTCGCCTCAGGATCATGGTAAGTTGGAAGCCATTTTCATTCGACCGGGGCAGGATCAGCGAGAGTATCAGAAGGCTGGCTATCTGTCGCCGAAAGGCGGGCTGGAAGGCGACCGCTGGGCAACCTCAGAGGGGGAAGATGGAAAGCCCAATCCCCGCGCGCAGGTATCGCTCATGAACAGCCGCCTCTTGAAGATGATCGCCGGGGAAGAGGAGCGCATGGCCCTAGCCGGCGCCAACCTGATCGTTGACCTGGATTTGAGCGAGACAAACATGCCCGCCGGACAGAGACTTACGGTTGGGGAGGCCTTGCTAGAAGTCACAGATTTGCCGCACACCGGCTGTGGCAAGTTTTCAGAACGCTTTGGCCCGGATGCGGTACGGTATATCAATGCAGCGAAGCGCAGACCGCGTCATCTGCGAGGGATCTATGTCCGCGTTTTGAAGGCTGGAACTGTGCGGGTCGGCGATGTGATTCAGAAGGTGGAATGAACTCGTGGGATCTGAGGGTATGCTCTAGCCGGTCAATTGAAAGATTCTAAATAATCTGCTATCATTCTGCTCCAGGGTGTTCGTAAGATCTTCCAGTGAATCAGGAGCTCAATTATGAAGAAACACAGACGGTCCATTTCCAGACATCCGGTGGTGCGCATCCTGGTGATCTGGGTTATTGCAGCCCTGGCGCTGCTGATCATGACGTGGTTGCTGAAGGGCCTTAGCGTTGACAGCCTGGAGACGGCCCTGATCGCGGCTGCGGCCATTGGCCTGTTGAACGCGCTGCTTTGGCCCCTGTTAAGCGCCGTCTTGCTCCCCTTCGCGGTGCTGACGCTGGGTTTGCTGGCCCTGGTGCTCAACGGCCTCATCATCTGGCTGGCCGGCCAGTTCGTGGACGGCTTCCACGTGGCTAACCTGGGGACGGCCATACTGACCGCCATCGGCATGACGGCCATCAACACCATCCTGAGCAGCCTGTTGACCATCGACGACGACAACTCCTGGTCCCGCAACATGGTGCGGCGACGCATGAAGCGCCGGGCCCAGGTAGAGGAGACCGATGTGCCTGGCGTGCTCTTTCTGGAGATCGACGGCCTGGCCGAGCCCGTGCTCGAGGAGGCGATACGCCTGGGGTATGCGCCGACTATGGCCCGCTGGCTGGAGGAGGGCAGCCACCGGCTGGCGAGTTGGGAGACCGATCTCTCGTCGCAAACCTCCGCAAGCCAGGCCGGTATCCTGCACGGTAACAACCACAACATCCCCGCCTTTCGTTGGTACGACCGGGCCCGCAAGATGATCGTCGCCTCGAGCAACCCTGACGAACTCGCCAGGCTGGAGCAGGAACACTCCGACGGGAACGGCCTGCTGGCCGACGACGGGGCCAGCCGGGGCAATATGTTCTCCGGCGACGCGCCCAGCGTCATGAACACAGCCAGCACCATCAAGAACCTGTCGCGCTTCCACACGGCCGATTTCTACGCCTACTTCGCCAACCCCTACAACTTCTCCCGCACCCTGCTCCTGTTTATCTGGGACATCGTTCTGGAGAAGTATCAGTTCTGGCAAGCGCGCCGCAAGGACGTGCAGCCGCGCCTGGACAAACACAAACGCGGCGGCAAATATCCCCTGCTGCGGGCCTTCATGACCGTCTTCTTGCGCGAACTTAACGTCTACACCCTGATCGGAGATATGTTCGCCGGTGTGTCTTCTGTCTACACCACCTTCGGAGGGTATGACGAGGTAGCCCATCACTCGGGCGTGGAATCCAAAGATGCCTTCGACATCCTGTTTAAGATAGACCAGCAGTTGGCGCGGCTGGAAAGCGCAGCCGAGCAGGCGCCCCGACCTTATGATCTCGTCATTCTATCCGACCACGGCCAGAGTGGCGGCGCCACCTTCAAGCAGCGCTATCACATGACACTGGAAGATCTAGTTCAGCAGTTGACCGAAAAATACCAGATAGTGGGCGACGTTGACGTGCACGAGGACTGGAAGCAAGTCAACGTCTTCCTGACCGAAGCTGTGCATCACGATCGTAAGGCGGTCCAGCGCCCCCTGCGCCGAGCCTTGAAGCGCACCACCCACGAAGATGAGGTGGCCCTGGGCCCGGAGGGGAAGGAATTCAGAGAGAGCCTCTCCGAGGAAAAGAAGAGCGCCGCCGAGGGTGAGGATGAACTGCCCCATATCGTAGTGCTGGGCTCGGGCAACCTGGGCCTGGTCTACGGGACCCAGATCGAGAAGCGGGCGACCTTGGAGGAGATCGAGGGATTCTACCCCGGCCTGCTGGACGGCCTGGCCGCGCACGAGGGGGTTGGCTTCGTGATGGTCCACTCCGAGGAACACGGGCCGGTGGTCATCGGCGCGGGTGGCAGATACTACCTGGCAGACGACCGGGTGGAGGGCGAGAATCCACTGGCTGCTTTCGGCCCCTACGCCGCCAAACACCTGCGCCGGACCGACAGCTTCCCCGACGCCCCCGACCTCCTGGTCAACAGCTTTTACAACGCCGGGACCAACGAAGTGGCCGCCTGTGAGGAGCTAATCGGCTGTCACGGCGGCCTGGGCGGCTACCAGACCCAAGCCTTCCTGCTCTTCCCCGCGGAGTGGCAGACCGAGGAACAGGAACGCGTCGGCGCAGCGGCGGTGTATCGCCAACTCAAGGGCTGGCTGAATCAGATTGACCATCAGGGTGAGTCGTAGGGACGCGCGGCACATTCTCCTTTATAACCCACGAGCTAGATGATTTCTCGCTAGACAGCACAGACGTATCGTCCAGATTTCCATAGTTAAGGATACACCCCTAATGAACGGCTGGCGCGCGTGGGGCGCTTTTGTGCTATAATGAGTCGGAAGGCGCCACCAAGGGCGTGCTGGGGAGGGAGTCCATGAGCGCATCGGTTCAAGAGACGGAACCGTTCACCTTGTTGCGCACCAAACTTCACAGGCCCCGCGTCAGCCATGATTTAGTTCCCCGTCCACGTTTGGTGGAGCGGCTGCATCGTGGTCTGGATCGCAAGCTGACGCTCATCTGCGCACCGGCCGGATTTGGCAAGACCACCTTAGCCTGTATGTGGTTACAAGACAGCTCGCGCCCGGCGGCCTGGCTCTCGCTGGATGAAAACGACAGCGACCTACGCGTCTTTCTCAGCTACTTCGTGGCCGCCGTCCAGACGGTGTTCCCCGACGCCTGCCCCACGACGCTGGGGTTCTTGCGTGCCCCGCAACTGCCTCCGTTGGACCACATGGCCACCACCTTCGTCAACGAAATCACCGACCTGGCCGAACCCGTTATCCTAGTGCTGGATGATTATCACGCCATCCAAGATGAGGCCGTGCACGAGTTGGTGGCGACCCTTATCGGCAACCTCCCCCGGCACGCGCACCTGGTGCTCGCCTCGCGCGTCGATCCCCCCTGGCCTCTCGCCTCATTACGAGCCGGGCGGCATATGATGGAGCTCCGCGCCGACGACTTACGCTTCACCCTGGACGAGGCCCAGGCATTTCTCGAGCATGTCGTCGGGGTGAAACTAACTAGCGAGGCAGTGGCGACCCTCGAAGGACGCACCGAGGGCTGGATCGCCGCACTACGGTTGGCCGCCCTCTCCATGCGCGGCGAAACCGACCACGCGGCCTTTGTACAGTCATTCAAAGGCACCCACCGGGATCTGACGGATTACCTGACCACAGAAGTTCTCTCCCAACAGCCCCAGCCGATCCAGGATTTTTTGCTGCGGACATCCATCCTGGACCGCTTCTGTGCTCCACTTTGTGATGTGATATTAGACGATCGACGATCGACGATCGACGAAGAACCTCCGTCACCCCTCAGCCAAGCTATCCTGGACGAGTTGGACCAGGCCAACCTGTTCCTGGTGCCGTTGGATTACGAGCGACGCTGGTACCGCTACCATCACCTGTTCCAAGATCTGTTGCGGCGTAGACTGCAAGCTCAGTTGAACGCGGAGGAGCTGGCCTCGCTACACAGCCGAGCCAGTGCCTGGCTGCGCGACAACGGACTCATCGAAGAGGCCCTGCGCCATGCCCTGGCCGCCGGGGACGTAGAGGGAGCGGCGCAACTGGTCGAGGATTCTCGGCACGATCTGTTGAACCGTGAGGACTGGCCCACGCTGGAACGGTGTCTCAACCGGCTACCAGAAGCGGTGGTGAGGGGACGCCCAGCCCTCCTCCTGGCAAGAGCTTGGGTTTTGGACCTCCACTACCAAATTGCCGGGATTCCACGACTCTTACAGGAAGCGGAGGCGTGCTTGAGCACCGATACCGGGGCCTGGTCAGAGTCTGAGATCCGGGACGTGCGTGGGGAAATCGACGCCCTATGGAGTCTCGTATTGTACCTTGGTGATGAAGGCCAGCGGGCTCTGGAAAGCGCCCAGCGCGCTCTGGAACGCATCCCTGTTGCCTACGCCTTTGCTCGCTCCTTTGCCGTACTAATCCTGGCGCTAGCCCATCAAATGACGGGACAGGCGCGGACTGGGGTAGGCACGTTGGGCGAGTTCCTGGCTGAGGTCGGCACGCAGCCCGACATAATCATCGCCAGAGTGCTGATCGGCCAGATCTACGTTCACATGCTAGAGGGGAATTGCCATCAGGCAGCACAAGCTCTAGACCAGCTCCAACTGGTGACCAGCAAGGCAAGGCTGACGGTCAGTATGGTGGCCGCCCATTGGTTGTTGGGACGCATCAGCTATGAGTCGAACAATCTCGAAGCGGCCAGCCAGCATTTCAGTTCAGCCTTTGAGCTTCGCTACGGGGCGCAATACATTATGGTACACGACACTATGATCGCCCTGGCCCTGACCTATCAGACGCAAGGGATGCCGGAAAAAGCAGAGGAGACACTGACTGCGTTGCGTAGATTTGCCCTGGACATCGGGATCACACAGAGGCTCCACGAAATCGACTCCTTTGAGGCGCGTCTTGCCCTCCTCCAGGGTGATGTGCAGGGTGCGATCCGTTGGGCTGAGACAGTCAACTTGGACATGCCAACCGCTACTTTAGTCTTTCTCGAACTCCCGATCGTTACCAAAGCGCGGGTGCTCATTGCTCAGGGGACAGATGCCAGCCTGCGGGAGGCGACACAGTTGTTGCAAGAACTGCTGGCCTACGCTGAATCCGTGCACAATACCTACCATCAGATTGGGCTCCTGGCGCTCCTGGCGCTGGCCTACCAAGCGCAGCGACGGACCGAGAGTGCCCTGGAGGCGCTCGAACGCTCGCTGAGGTTGGCCCAGCCGGGCGGCTTCATTCGCACCTTTGTGGACCTGGGACCCACGATGGCGGGTCTGCTCTATCAACTTGCCGAAGGGAGGGTTGCCCCTGAATACGTCCGTCAGGTGCTGGCCGCCTTTCCCGAAGCTCGCGCAGAAGGTGACCCGGCCCACCAGATTCGCCAGGCCTCCCGGGCTGCGCTGGTGGAGCCCCTGACCCGGCGTGAAAGCGAAATCCTTCTACTCCTGGCCAGACACTTGACCAATCAAGAAATCGCGGATAGCCTGGTCATCTCGCCCCTCACGGTCAAGAAGCATACCATCAACATCTATCAGAAGTTGGGCGTGAACAGCCGTGCCCAGGCGGTGGTCCAGGCCGGGGCGCTTGGCATTCTGCCCTGGGATGGAGATTAGCGCCCTACTCCCAAAAAATACTCCCCAATATACTCCCCCATGGATCATGACCTGACCCGCAAATTCTGCTATGCTTATCCTGGGCATAATCTACGGGCACGTTCTTCCTTTTTCTTCAGGCAGCCACCATCTCTGGAGAAACCATGGCACAACCCAAAGAGAAGCTGACTGTCTACGGGCCGGCAACCTACCGGATTCAAATTCAAGGTGCCGTAGCCGAAAACTGGTCTGACTACTACGGCGGTATGACCATTCAGGCAAAGATTGAGCCGGATCAACCCCCGGTGACCACATTGACCGGCCAGGTGTTGGATCAGGCGGCTTTGATGGGCGTCCTCAACCGCTTGTACGGCCTGTGCCTGCCCTTTTTGTCTGTGGAGTGTCTTTCCATTGATTAACAACGGCACTCACAGGAACTCAGGGGAACTCGGAGGAACTCGTGGGAGCTGAAGATCTTCTAGTTACCCTATCGGAGGTTCTAATAGTGGCAGAACAGCAACAAAATACCAACTTACCTGAAAGCGAAGCGAACCCATCGTTTTGGTCAAGACCGGTGGTGAAGTGGACGATCACCGTCCTCCTGGGGGCACTCTTTGTCCTGGCCTTCCTAACCTACCTGGCCACCGACCTGGTCAGCAACAAACTGCTTGACCCTCAGTTGTACACCGAGGCGCTGGAGGAGAACCACATCTACAATCGGATCTACACCGAGCTGCTGGCCGACCCGGCCTTGGTGGAAGTGACCACCCGGCTTCTGGGAAACGTCGGTCTCGAAGGAATGGCGGACAGCGTCTACAGTCTGGCGGTCTCAACGCTGTATCTGGTGGTGCCGCCTGATACGATCCAGACCGCCACCGAAGGGGTGATCGTCGACGTAACCTCCTATCTCAAGGGTGAGACCGAGCAGCTTGAGCCCCGACTCGACCTGTCGTCGCGGCTGGACGAAGAGACACTGGAAGAGCGAATCAGCGGCGTCTTGCAGGT
>JAUVPY010000295.1 GCA_030598425.1 Anaerolineae bacterium | reverse complement strand
GGCCAGGGTAAATCCCCAAACAGCGGAAGCGCCAGCGGCCTTAAGCGCCAGGCTGCACGCCTCCAGGGTGGAGCCGGTCGTGCATACGTCATCTACGACAACAATGCGCCGACCGCTTATGGTCTTGTTGCGACGCGATTGGTAGGCAAAGGCACCTTGCACGTTATCACGTCGGTCAGCAGCATTAAGGTTCGTCTGCGGCTGCGTGTGACGCACGCGCTTGAACCCATCGGTCACTACTGGTAGACTAATCATATCCCCTAATGCCCGGGCAAGCAAGTCGGCGTGGTTGTATCCACGTTCGCGCTGGCGGGCAGGATGCAGTGGAACTGGGGCGAGCAGGTCAGACGGCATTGGATTGGAACGCCAATGATCGGCCATCGATTGTGCCAAGGTCACAGCCAGCGAATGGCGGTCGTCATACTTGAGCCGGTGGATCGCCTTTCTTATCCCACCCTCAAACAGGAAAACAGAACGAATCCCGTCTATTGCCAGGGGCATACGTCGACAGGATCGGCAGAACCCTGAGACATCGATCGGCCGTCCGCAAAGCTGACAGATGGGAGGCGTTACGCGTGGGAAGTTTTGGCAACAATCGCCACAGAGCGGGGTGCCTGGCTGATCACACAGCAGACAATGAGGTGGAAATACGAGGTCCAGTAGCCCCGGGCCCGCTCGGCGAAGAAGTGTAGTTAGTGACAATGGTCGTCTTCGACGTCTACCAGACCTGACAGACATCAGGCCTGCATAATTAGTTGGTCCCCCACGGTTGTTCCGGTAGCCTGGATGACGCCCACCGGCAATTCCAGGATGTATGAAGCCTCAAGCACAATTGGACCGATCCGATTGGGCATCATAGCCGGCTCGACTCGTACCACTCGCCCCGCCCGATCCGCGTATACGACATCGATCGGAAACTTCATAAAGAAGGTGTGGATGCTCTTATCCCCTTTCAGGACGAGCCCCTTGCCTTCTTCTAATGAAGGGCGCTTCATCAGCCCACGAAAGCGCGTCCAAAAGGTCTCAGCCAATTCTCCTTGGGTGATTAGCGGTCGGCCTTGAGTTTGGTTCTTAACTTGCATAACCCTATATGGTGCCGAGAACCCCCGATCCCATTACGACGAGGACGGCCGGCCCCAGGAGCACAATGTAGATGGCAGGGAAAATAAGGAAAACCAGGGGGAACAGCATCTTGACCGGGGCCTGGTGCGCCTTCTCTTCGGCACGCTGGCGGCGCCTGATCCGCATCTGTTCGGACTGGATGCGCATGACCTTGGCCATACTCACGCCCAATTGGTCGGCTTGGATGACGGCGGCCACGAAGCTGGTGATGTCGGTGACCTCCAAGTTATGGTCCATCTCGCGCAATGCCTCGCGACGCAATTTGCCCAGTTGAATCTCCTGGATAACGCGCCCAAAGGCCATGGCCAACTCGTTTTCCCACTTCTCGGCCACTTTGGCGATTGCAGCATCGAGGCCAAGACCAGCCTCCACGCAGATGGTGAGCAAATCGAGAGCATCCGGCAGCGCCTTGATGACTTCGTCCTGACGGCGCCGAATCTTGCTTCGAAGCCACATTGCCGGCAACAAGTATCCCAAAGCCAGACCGATCAGAGTACCTAGAAGGCGCATAGGCAATGGCCGGCCGGAAACAGTCAGTAGCAAAAAGGCAAATACGGCTAGCATCAATGAGGACAAGACCCGGACGCCGAAGTACTCAGTCGGTCCCCAGTTGTAGGGGCGCCCCGCCAATTCCAGTTGATGGGCAGCACCTTCCAGCGCATTGGCCGGCGCAAAACGAGTGATGAAGCTGGCTAGACCTTCGAGGATGGGCCTGATTACGCGCTGGGAGAAAGGCTGCGAAAGCTCAATCTCTTCGAGCGTGACAGGTGCCGAGCGGCTGCCGAACTCTTCCAGGCGGAGGGCCACTTCATCGGAGCTGCTACTCGAGGCCAGTCCTGCAACGATCAAGCCCACGACGCCAACCCCCATCACAACCAAAAGCAAAATCAATAGCGGTGGCATCTCTTTTCTACCCTCCTCTCAACCTATTACCAAGGCCAGAACCTGATCAAACGCAATTCTACACTTCGATGTTTACAATCTTGCGTATCGCAATAAACCCGATCGTCGTCGAAATGGCGCCAACGGCTATCATAGCCCAGCCACAAGGCTCCTGGAACATGGCCCCCATGTATTCCGGGTTCATTGCGTAAAGAATAAATCCCAGACCTATCGGCAGAAACGAGATCACGTAGCCCGATAGCATCTGCTGTGAGGTCAATACTCTAATCTCACCCTTGATGCGAATGCGTTCCCGGATGGTGTGGCTGATCACCTCCAAGATCTCGGCCAGGTTACCGCCCACTTCGTGTTGCACATTGATGGCAGTGATCATTAAATCCAGGTCGTCGGAAGGTATGCGGCGCAGCATATTGTTCATCGCCCGCTCATTGGAAAGACCCAGTCCGATCTCACGCACCACCCGTTGAAACTCATCAGCTATAGGCGGCGGCATCTCACGGGCTAATGCATCCATCGCCTGCAGCAAGCTATAGCCGGAACGCAGGCCGTTGGCCAGCAGGTTGATGGCATCCCCCAGTTGATTATTAAAATCCCTCAGCCGCTTGGCCTGGCGGAATTTCACATAGAAGCGTGGCAAAAAGAACCCCAGCACCAATCCACCAAGGGTGAGGATCGGATTCCTGTGCATCACGACATAGGCGATGAGGCCTGTGCCCAAAACACTGGTGATGGTAAGGATGATGTATTCGCCCGGGGTTAGTCTGAGGTCAGCGCGCGCCAGTTGGGTGCTGATGTTTTGAGCGAACCCCCTACCAGCCACTGCCTCGTCAATGCTTCTGGTGAACACAGAAGGAGTCCGCTCGGCCTGATCGTCTGTGGGTCTTTCTTCTACCTCCCTGGACACAAATTGATCCAGGCGATCCTCAATGGAGCCATCGGGTCCACCCAGAACCCGCGCAATGACATAGAATATCGCCACTACCACGACAAAGGCCAGAAGAGCTAAACCAATCGCAACGATTATGTTCATACCTCTACCCCTCTGACAAAAGCAAGCACCATCTCAAGCGATCGAACGCTTAGAAGTTTCTGACGCTGGCGCCAAATATGCCAGCCGGCAGGTGGATATTGGCCGTTTCAATACGCTCAACAAACTTGGGGCGAAGACCTGTCGGCTTCAACCGGCCGATGACACGACCGCCTTCCATACCTTGCTGTTCGAAGCCAAAGATGTCGGACATCACGATCACGTCGCCTTCCATCCCTTGAACTTCGGTGATATTAACGATCTTGCGGCTTCCATCGCGCATACGCTCTTGATGGACGATCAAGTCCACCGCCGACGCGATCTGCTCACGGATGGCGCGCACTGGCAAATCCATACCCGCCATCAGAACCATTGTTTCCAATCGCGCTAGCGTATCGCGGGGGGAGTTGGAGTGCAACGTGGTCAAGCTTCCATCGTGACCGGTGTTCATAGCCTGAAGCATATCGAGGGCTTCACCAGATCGACACTCGCCTACCACAATGCGGTCGGGGCGCATACGCAGACAGTTGATAACCAAATCACGGATGCTGACTTCACCTTTGCCCTCGATGTTGGGAGGACGTGACTCCAGGGTGACGACGTGTTCCTGTCGAAGCTGTAGCTCGGCCGCATTTTCGACGGTGATGATCCGCTCGTCGTTGGGAATGAAACCAGACAGGACATTGAGGGAGGTCGTCTTACCTGAGCCAGTGCCGCCAGAGACGATGACGTTAAGGCGCGCAACCACACACGCGTTAAGAAACTCTATCGCTTCTGGGGTAATGGTCCCAAAACGGATCAGGTCGTCTATGGTGAGCGGAATCTTGGAGAATTTCCGGATGGTGAGAGTCGGGCCGTTGAGCGCCAGTGGAGGGATGATGGCATTGACGCGGGAGCCATCAGGCAGTCGCGCGTCCACATAGGGCGAAGACTCGTCAATACGCCGCCCTAGCGGTGACACGATACGATCAATGATGCGCATTAAGTGATCGTCGCTCTCGAAGGCCAGATTCGTCTTCTCAATTTTACCCTGACGCTCAATGTAGACTTTTTGAGCGCCATTGACCATGATTTCAGTGATCGACTCGTCGCCCAGCAGCGTCTCCAGAGGGCCAAAGCCCAAGATTTCGGCAACGATCTGTTCGAAGAGGCGCTGTCGCTCCTGGCGGGTCAGGATGGTGCCTTCTTGGACCAGGATCTGGTCATACATCTCCTCGATAGTGCGGCGCACTTCATCAGTCCGGGAGATATCCATCTGCGGGTCCAACTCGGCGATCAACTTGTCCTGTATCCGCTCCTTAAGGTCAATGAAAGTGTCTCGGGCTGGCGCAGCCGGCGCACGGCGCACGCGCAGTTCCTCCAATCGGGAAGGCGGCGTACCAGTTTCTTGTCCGTCCTCGATCCGCTTCAGTAGTGACATCGCTTAATCTCCTAACTCACACACTATCCAAACAGGCGAGCCAGTGGCGCTTTATCAGTTGCTGCTTCTTCGGCGTCAGCTTTCTCAACCAGGGTACCGATCACATG
>JAUVPY010000467.1 GCA_030598425.1 Anaerolineae bacterium | reverse complement strand
GGACCCAGAAGCTGGATCGCCAGGGCAACAAGATAAACGACGTCATCGCGCTGCCGGTGAAAGATCCATATCATCTGCCACGTGGCTTGGTTATCGCCATTGAGACGTTGGAGAGGCTGACCAGTGAGGATACGTAAGGGCGACCACAAGGGATTGCCCCTACATTGGGCGACCACACGGGATCGCCCCTACATTGGGCGACCACACGGGATCGCCCCTACTGAAGGCGAATCGTGAAGGAAAACCATTTATTCTGGGGTGAAACCCACCACAATACCTATCAATTTGGGGAACAGAATCCTGCCCTCGACGAAATCTGTCGTGAGGCGGCCAAGCATCTCGACTTCTACGCGATGGCATACTATACCTCGTGCGCTGATGCGTTTCGGCCTGGCGGGCACTCCGTCGAGCTTGGGGGTCAGCAATCACTCATCCTGGAGAAGTGGAAGGACGGGGCCAGGCTCAAAAGAGAGTGGGCCGAGGTGGAGGCGGCGTCGCGGCGGCACAACCGGCCGGGCACCTTCGTCACGTTTCCTGGCTATGAGTGGCAGGGCGACGGCTCCTGGGGAGATCACAACGTCTACTATCTTCAGGAAGGACTGCCCGTCTTCCGCGTGCAGACTATCGAGGAGTTGTATGACTGCTTGCGTGGTAATCGGGCCATCGCCATTCCTCACCACACCGGATATTACGTCGGTCGGCGAGCTCCCAACTGGGGTCTTTGCGACGACCAGATCAGCCCCTGTATGGAGGTCTTTTCTGTCCACGGTTGCTCTGAATCCGACGAGGAGTGGATTGGTCTGCGGCAGAATTCTCACTTGGGGCCGGGCACTGCCGGGGGAACCTATCAGGATGCCCTGAACCGCGGACTTCACCTGGGGGCCATAGGTTCGACCGACAATTGGAGCAACATGCCGGGGCATTATGGGCAGGGGCTGACAGCCTGTATAGCCAATGAACTCACCCGCCAGGGTCTATGGGAAGCACTCCTGGCTCGTCGCGTTTATTGTGTGACAGGTGACCGGATACAGTTGGAATTCACCGTCAATGGGGCCTCGATGGGCAGCACCATCGAGGCATCTAGCCGGCAGGAGGTCCGGGTGAAGGTTCGAGGCTCTGATGCGGTGGATCGGATTGAAGTCCTTCGGGATGGCCGCGTGATGGCCACGCATTGCCACCAGGGGACGTGGGACACCCCGCGCACGGGCGTACGCACCCGGTTCAAGTTGAGAATAGAGGTTGGATGGGGGCCGAGACCAAATGAGCTGGATATGCCAGACCGTCCGTGGCGGGGTGAGCTGTCGCTCTCTGAGGGGCATTTCCTCAATTATGAACCGTGTTGGATTTCTCCTGGTCAGGGGGTTCCGAAGCTAGACGGCGAAACGGCGACCTTCGCCATGCGCAGTTCAACTGGAGACGCCATCAAGTCAAGACAGAATGCCCTTGTATTTGAGTTTGAGGCCGTACCCGAAGCTGATCTGATGATCCGGTTGAATGGACTCGAAGAAAGGGGGAATGTCCTTTCCTTTGCGAACGGAAGCCGGGTGATGTGGTTCAGGGATGAGTGTGTCCGCACGCTGCACGAGCGTTACGGTTTGGAGCCTGGTTCGCACGAGCGCGAGGACCCGTACTACAACATGGCATACAAAGCTAAGCTCCACCGGGCCACCTCCGAACCGGGCTATCAGGCCGAGTTTGTGGTTGAAGACGATGAAACAATTACTGGCGAGACCCATTACCGGGTTCGCGCGGAGCAGCGTAACGGCCAAAGGGCATGGTCTAGCCCAATTTGGGTCCGGTCTCATACGGCGTAACCTGAACTCGAAGTATGCTTGGGAAATCATCCTGAGTAGCCATCAAGGCGTATCGAAGGGTTTTTTCCCGCAACCCGCACCCCTCGATACGGCTCCGCGAGCCTACTCGGGATGCTGGTCGGCCTAATTCCGAACTCAGGCGCGTAAGATATGAAAGGAGGAACCGTGAAGACAATTGGCTGGGGCATCATCGGCTGTGGCAATGTGACCGAAGTGAAGAGTGGTCCTGGCTTTCAAAAAGCGAAAGACTCCAGCCTGGTGGCTGTGATGCGGCGTACCGGCGAGCTGGCCAAGGATTATGCCAAGCGCCACGGTGTGCCCAGGTGGTACGACGATGCCGAAGCCTTGGTCCACGATCCCGAAGTTGATGCCGTTTACGTGGCTACGCCACCCTCGTCTCACAAAGAGTACACCATCCTGGCCGCTGAGGCGGGCAAACCCGTCTATGTCGAAAAGCCTATGGCCTTGAACTCGGGAGAATGCCAGGAGATGATCGACGCCTGCCGGTCTGCTGAGGTCCCCCTATTTGTGGCCTATTACCGGCGTGCCTTGCGGCGCTTCCTGAAAATCAAAGAATTGCTTGAGACCCAAGCCATCGGCGACGTGCGCTTTGTCTCGATGACGCTCTACGCGAAGCCGCGTCCCGAGGAGCTTGACCCCGAGAACCTGCCGTGGCGCGTTATCTCGGAGATCGCCGGCGGCGGGCGGTTTGTGGACCTGGGGTCCCACATGTTCGATTTCCTGGATTACGTTCTGGGACCCATTCGCGAAGTCCAGGGGTTCGCTGCCAACCAACAGAGCTACTACCCTGCTGAGGATATGGTGTCTGCCGCGTTTGTCTTTGAGTCAGGCGTCCATGGGGTGGGCGTTTGGAATTTCGGTAGTTTTGATGAGGTCGACGTGACAGAAATCGTCGGCAGCCAGGGCAAGGTCTCTTTTTCGACCTATGGTGCGGACCCGGTGGCTTTGAGTACAGGTGATGGCGTCACGAAGTTTGAAATCGAGTATCCCGAACATATTCAGCAGCCCCTCATTCAAGCTGTGGTGGATGATCTGAACGGCACAGGCACGTGTCCCAGCACCGGCGAGAGCGCTGCGCG
>JAUVPY010000246.1 GCA_030598425.1 Anaerolineae bacterium | reverse complement strand
CAACCGTCACCAGACAGTCGAAACAGAGGCCGATGCCGCAGAACAGGCCCCGTGGATGGCCGTGCAGAGAGCGCCGCCAGGATCTCCTCCCGGCGGCGATGAGAGCACCGGCGATGGTCTGGCCAGCATAGGCTGACAGCGGGACGCCATCCACGGTAATGGTGACGGGCCGGCCGCCAACAGACTGAGGCCTTCCTCCGAAAGGCGACATAGTACTTACCTCCAGCCTGACTCGTTTATCAGACGCTGCAAGACTCTATGCTGTAGCCAGATCAAAAAACTGTCACGGACCTTTCCCCCGCTGCAAGCATACGCTCACAGCCTTGGCTACCTGGTAGCCCGTCTCCGCAGAAGACTCCATCCCAAGACCAAACTCAGCCAGGTAATCCCCGGCGAAATGGATTCGCCCCCACACTTTGGCGAGGCTGCTATGGAGCTGTGCTCGACCGGGGAAGGCGAGCGGGACTCCGAGCGGCCAGCGCTGGATCACGACCTCGCGCACAATGCCGCGGACTTGGGGGAAGATGGCGTAGAGATCCTTGAGGTACCGATCGCTGATCGCCGCGTCGCTCAGGTCGAGAAGCTCAGCAGCCCGGTCTGCCACGGCATATACGACCAAACTGCCACCTGGCTCGCGGGGCTCACGGCGGTGGAGGGCATTGCCCGGATTAAAGAACATACAGAACGAGCATCCCGGCACCGCCAGCGCGTACAGATCATCCCAAGGCATGGTGCTCGTTTCGGCGGTGAAGATGCCGGCTACTACAAAGGGCGTGTAGCGCACTTGGCCGAGCGCCAGTGCCCGGTCGATTGGAAGATCCCGCACCAGCTCCCGTGCGACTGGGGCTTGGGTCGCCACGATGCAGGCGTCAGTGCTCAGCAGCCGCCGCTCGCCAGCCATTGCATACTCAACCTCGACCCTATCCATAGTCTGTTCAATCCGCGTCACTCGGGCCCCTGTCTGCACGCGCGCGCCTAGAGCGGCTTGCAGAGCACGCGGAAGCTGCTCCGAGCCGTCGACGATGTTCGCACGCTTGCCTCCCCAGATCTCGCGATAGCCGGTCACACCTGCGTAAGCAGAGAGCTCGTGCAGCTCGCCGCCGGTGCGGTTGGCTGTCACCCGCATAAGCGCCTCGACGTCCGGATGCATACGACCCAGCAGATCAGCGTAAGTCCGCCCCTCTTCGGGCGTCTCGACCAAGCCCGCAGTGTCGCCAGGGCTATGATGCGTCCTTACCCTTGTCTGAGCCGCCATCATGCGGAAACCGACGCTGGCGAGGGAGAGTCGGGCGGGCAGCGAGAGAGGAAGGTGCAAGAACATCTCCAGCGGACTACCCGCACGTACGATTCGGCCGTGCATCGCCACGGCCAAGAAGATCCCAGTTGGCACGACAAGTGGCACGGCGAGCTCGCGGCATAGCCCGGCAATCAAGCCACTCTCCTTCAAGATATGCGCACCCAGGTTTAACCAATAGGGTGGGTGGGATACAGACTTCATACGTCCGCCGACCCGGTCCTCTGCCTCAAGCAAGCATACATCGCGGTCTCGCAGCGACCAGGCGGCTGCCAGGCCGGCGATTCCGCCCCCGACGACGACTACCTCGTGGTGGCCTGGTGACCCTCGATCGGTGTTCACCTGCTGAGATGGGAGGTTGGGATCCACAGCTCTGGCCTCCGGTGTACCTACAATCGTTGCGTTGCCTGGTAGAAACGAATGAAATCTGCTCGAAGGCTGTTCAACTGATTGAAAGCTTAGCGGTAAGACCGCCATCCACAAAGAGTTGTGTGCCGGTGATGTACGAGGCCTCGTCACTGACCAGGAAGGCGGCGGCAAGTCCAATATCCTCAGGCCGGCCAATACGCTTCATCGCAAGCTGGTCGGCCACGAGGCCTAACTCTCTAGCCTGTTCCTCTTTGCTGTCAAAGACGCTCTCAGTAAGAGGCGTCAGCACATATCCGGGTGCGATGGCGTTCACGCGAATGGTTGGACCATAGTCGATGGCCATAGAACGCGTCAGAGCCACGACACCGGCCTTCGATGCGGCATACGAAGCTACATTGTCGACTCCGCCGTGTGTCTGAATCGAGGAAGTGTTGACGATGGCACCCTTGCCAACAACCTGCATATGCGGGATGACATACTTTGAGCTCAGGAACACACCTTTCAAATTGACGTCCAAACAGCGATCCCAATCTTGGCCGGATGTGCCAAGCACGGACTTGAACATGCCAATACCGGCATTGTTGGCCAGGATGTCGATACGACCATACTGGTCCAGGGTCGTTTGCACCATGGATTTGACTCGGTCTTCTTCTGACACATCGCACCTGATAAACATTGCAGTGCCTCCGGCTTGACGGATATCCGCTGCCGACTTCTCACCTCCATCATTATCCCAGTCGACAACGACGATCCTGGCGCCCTCCTGGGCAAAGATCCGGGCAATACCCTTACCGATGCCGCTGCCTGAACCGGTGATAATCGCAACTTTGTCTCTCAGTCTCATGACTTGATCTCCTTTGGGCTTTCCGGGGAAAACATTATCCATCCAGGACACAAGGCACAGACAACAACCGGCTTTTGCCTTATTGTCTCAAGGGATATTGCCCATAGGTTCTGATGGTGTCCAGCATGGCGAGGTAATTCTCATAGCGTACCCCCACCATGATCGTATTACCAGACGTAACAGCCAGTCCACCACCACTACCCGCTGAGTCGATGGCCGAGCGCGTCACCTGACGTACCTCCTCAGGCGTACCTTCGATCAGCCATTCGACATCGACCCCGCCAAAGAAACAGACACTGTCACCATACTCAGCCTTCAGCTTCGCCAAATCCATCCCGACTTTGGTCTGGATGCCGTGCCATCCATCGATTCCGGCTTCGAGAAGCATATCCAAGATGGGCCAGGTGTTACCATCCGTGTGCTTTATGAGGTACTTGCCCTTGCTGTGAGCTGATTCAACCAGGGCGACCAGGCCCGGGAGGATATAGGTCCGGAAGTGGGCTGGCGACATCATAGGTCCCTTGGTGGAGCAGTAATCGTCGCCTGGCAACACCGCATCGCAACCTGCATCAAGCAGAGCCTCGTTGATGGTGATGGCGCGTTGTGTTTCAACTTCGACGATGCGATGGACAAGCACCGCGTCATCAATCATTGCTGTCAGAATTTCGACGATCCCATAGTACTCATAGGGATAACTACCATCTCCACCGCGCCCGACGATAAAGTGGGTGTCGCCAAGCTCACGAACAACGTGATCGACCAACTCAAGTTGTGAGGGGTCGAGGTGAACAGATTCATCGCGAATGGTGTCTGGCGACAGAGGTGGAAATTGGACACACACCGGCAGGCCCTCAGTTTCGGGCGAAAACCTCATGATTCGACCGTCCGGTTCCACCCAGGTATACTCGTCGAGAAACCTGGGAGGAGCCGATGTGGCATTGCGCGGTGGGACAAGAAAAACCGACACAAAGTCCAACTCTAACTTCCGCACGATTTCTACCAGGTCGCGCTTGCACGATTCCACGTACTCGTCGCGGCGCCCTTGCCAAAGCGCCTGGTACTCTTTCCATTTGGCACGGTACAAGGTGGGATGGCCGAGGGCCTGTTCGGTGATGGTGTAGTCAATTCCAATCTCGCCGGTCGGCACTCGATCAGGTTCGCGGTGTTGCAGAGCAGCAAGCACCCGTTCTCTGGGGAGCATAAACCTCTCCTACTTGCGGTACAGTATGACCATCATTCTTTTAGCATCCAGGTTTCGGCAAACGACTCGATCAATTCCAACGCTTCAGCCGGCAATTCTGCGGGTCTATGTTCTTTCACTTTCTCATCTATTAATTGCTGAATCCTATCATCAATTTGATCTTTGCTGCTTCCCTCTCGGCCCAGTTTGTGATCAAATATCCTCGGGTACCAGCAATCCCTGAAATGCTCTAATGTATGTTCCTCTGCCATGTAATCACCCTGCGGCCCAACCTGATCGATGACATCCAATGCCAAGGTCTCGCTCGTCACCTCGATCCCTTTTTCTATATGTCGCGCCATCTCGACGATTTCATCCGTAAGCACGATCATTGGTAGTGAATTGACGACACCAATATCCACCAACCCTACATCGTGCACCCAATTGCATCCACTGAGAATCGACATTAGGACCGAAAGCGAAGCATCTGTAGCTGCTTGTAAATCTACATACTTTGAATTGGTCATGCCGGCAGTGCCAAATGAAGGCAGATTCAGGTAATGTTGAATGTCAGCCAACCCCGATGCCATCAAGAACAGCTCCGGAGAGCCATACACAAAAGAGGTGTCACGCATATCAAATATGGATGGAACACCACCACAAATAAATGGGGTGCCTGGATTCACTAGCTGCGTAATGACCAGGCCAACCAAAAGTTCAGCCAGGGTGACCACCAGAACGCCAGCCGTCGTGGTGGGGGCGGTAAGACCACCTTGAGGCATCGGGTTGTAAAGAACCGGTATACCCTGCTCAGCGGCCAAAACGATTTTTTCTAGCGGCTCCGTAGGGTGGAAAAGTGGGGCAATCGGGCTATCACCGATGCAGATAAATGGCCGCGCCCGAAGTTCGTCGGGTCCTCCTACTGCGGCAGCCGCTATCTCAATGATCATCTTGCCAGTCTCCAAGCTTAAGATATCAAAACCAAATGGCTTGGAAGTGTTTTTTATCGCAATTGAGAAGACAGCGACATCTGCATACTCACCCCGGACGCCAGCAATAGTATCTACCAATGTAATAAAATCCATGTTCGGCAAAGCATCGACGACTCGGGTTGTCTTTTCAAGATCGTCTAATGTCATATCACGAGTTTTTCCCGTATGGGGATCTATGACTTGCCGGCAGTTTACGTGCGCGCCAAAATAGCTTTTCTGCGTGCCTAGCTCCAGGGCCACGTTCCCGAGACGATCGTACATTGTTACGCTGGCGGGGGCCAACTCAACAGCCTGTTCCACAAGCGTAGGCGGTATATAAACACGGCTTGAACCTTCGACTCGGGCCCCTGCCTTTCGCAACAAATCCACAGAATAGCGATCCTCAAGGATGGCACCAGTACGGTCCATTACCTCAAGTGCAGCCGCATATATTTTTTCAATTTG
>JAUVPY010000160.1 GCA_030598425.1 Anaerolineae bacterium | reverse complement strand
TGGTTACTCCTTGCGGGATTATTTGCAGAAGATGGAAATGATTTGTGCTGCGTATTGCGTATTTCGTATTGCGTAATGCATGAGGGGTGCGCGACATGGAATACGCAATACGGAATACGCAGTACGCACTACGAAACACGGATCACGGATCACGCGTCACGTCTTCACTGCTAAACAACCTCGGTACCTCAGTGATGCTGCCCAATACGTGGTCAGGCCGGACGGGAGCACCAGCCAGGTCTTCCCGCCGGGTGACGCCGGTCAGCACCAGGGCGGTGGTCATTCCAGCCCGCTGCCCCATCAGGATATCGGTCTCCACGCGGTCGCCGACCATCAGGCACTCGTCAGCCCGCCGGCCCAGTTGTTCGATAGCGACCTCGACGATGAGGGGCGAGGGCTTGCCCACCACCAATTCTACTTCTCGCTTGCTGCAACCTTCCAGAGCACCGATCACAGCGCCCGCGTCAGGGATCTCGCCCCCCTCCACCGGGCAAGTGGCGTCGGCGTTGGTAGCGAGAAAGCGCGCGCCACGCCGCAGGGCCTGGAAGGCAATGTCTAGCTTGCGATAGTCAAACGAACGGTCGAAGCTGGCCACCACGACCTCAATCTCATCGCGATCCTCGCTTATTCGAAAGCCGGCGGCCGTCAGTTCCTCCAGCAGCGGCGGCTCGCCGACCGGGTACACGGCGGCCCCCGGCATCTCGCGGCTCATGTAGCGGACCAGCACCAGAGACGAGTTAATCACCTCGTCAGGACGGGTGGGGATGTCCAGGCGCGTCAGCTTGGCCGCGTAATCGGCGCGGCTTTGCAGGGGCTTGTTGGAGACAAAGACGATGGGATGGTCGTGCTGGCGCAGCCATTGGACAGTTTCACGGGCGCCGGGAATCAGGCGGTCACCAAGATAAACGGTGCCATCCAAATCGAAGATGATGCCTGGTCGTCTCATACCATCAATTCGCTCGAAGATAGTGTCCCTTATTTTACCCCGTTTTGCCCGTTTCCCTAAAACTCGGGACGCACCCCAGTTCGGATGAGCCTTTCTCCGGGCCGCAGAGTTGCGACCGCAGAGTTGCGGCCGCAAAGTCGCGTTGTACAATCGATCAACATCGACGCCCTCGCGATATATTTGACACTCCACACCCCACGGGCTATAATCGTTCTGTTTGCCCCGTGAGGTGATAATTCTTCACTGTAATCTGACCAAACAACAGAGGCATCCATGCGCCAACGCAATATCAGTCTTCTAGTAGGCATCATTATACTCGCGGCTGTTCTCATCTGGGTCGATCAGCCGAACAATCCTGGTTTGCACCTGAGTAGCGGCAACCTCGTAATTGACCGAGACATCCGCATCCACCAGGGTCTTGACTTACAAGGCGGCCTGCAAGTCTTGCTGGAGGCCGACGTACCGGCTGACCAGCAGGCAGCCTTTGACACCCAGACGATGCAAGCCGCCCGTGTGATTATCGAGAACCGCGTCAATGGGTTGGGGGTTACCGAGCCGCTGGTGCAGCTCCAGGGAGACCAACGCATCATCGTGGAGTTGCCGGGCATCGAAGACCCTGATCAGGCAATCGCCACGCTGCGCGAAACCGGTTTGCTGGAATTCGTGGAAGCCCAGCGCACCCCTCTAGCCGAGGGAATGCGCATCCACACCAGCCTGGACGATGAGGAAGGGGAGGGCACCGACCAGGCCATAACCCCAACAACGGCGCTGACCGGCACCGAGGCATTGACGGCGGCGGGGTACGCCTACCCCGACCGTGTCTTCCCCACCCTTATGACCGGCCGTCACCTGAAAGATGCCGGCCTGACGACCGACGACCTGGGACAGGTGGTCATTGCCTTTGAGCTGACGGATGAAGGAGCCCAGATTTTCCGAGACTACTCGATTCAACACGTGGGTGATATCGTGGCGATCGTCCTCGACAAGGAGGTCGTTTCAGCACCCGTCATCAACCAGGCGATCACCGGTGGCAGCGGCATCATCAGCAGCAACACACCCGGTGGTTTTCCCCTGGAAGAGGCCCGCGATGTTTCCATCAAGATGAAATACGGTGCGCTGCCCGTCCCGCTCAAGGTAGTCGAGAACCGGACAATAGGGCCAACCCTGGGACAGGACTCGATCCAGCGCAGCATTCAAGCCGGAGCCATCGGCCTGTTCGTCGTCCTGCTGTTTATGATCACTTACTACCGGCTGCCAGGGTTTCTGGCTGACCTGGCATTAATCATCTATGCATTGCTTAACTTCGCCCTATATAAGCTCATCCCGGTCACCCTCACCTTGCCGGCCATCACCGGCTTTATCCTGTCGATGGGTATGGCGGTCGACGCCAACATCCTGGTCTTCGAACGGATGAAGGAGGAAATACGCGCTGGACGCAGTCTGCAGGTAGCCATGGAAGCCGGATTCAGCCGTGCCTGGCCTTCCATTCGCGACTCCAACCTTAGCACCTTACTCACCTGCGCCATCCTTTTCTGGTTCGGCTCAAACTTCGGCGCCGGTATCGTGAAGGGCTTTGCCATTACACTGGCGCTCGGGTTGGTCATCAACCTGTTCACAGCGGTTTTCGTGACCCGCACCTTCATTCGCTTTACCTTCGACCTGACGGGAGAGAGTTTGCGCCGGCACATGTGGCTGCTGGGCGTTTTCCGTATTAGCCAAGCGCCAGCCGGTCAGACGACTTCTGACTGACCGCTGATATCTGAGAGGCGATATGTTCAACATAGTCCAACGACGTAACCTGTATTACACTCTATCGACGATTATCATCATCCCCGGCGTGATCGCGATGATCATATCGATGCTGCAATTCGGCACGCCGCTCAAGCTGAGCATTGACTTCACGGGCGGAGCGCTGCAGGAGCTGCGCTTTGAGCAGCTTATTCAGCCAGCCGAGGTCAGGCAAGTCTTCGTGGACCAAGGCTATGGGGACACGACGGTGCAAACCGCGGGCGACGGTAGCACGGCGCTCATCCGGTCCAAGTTTCTGGACAACGAGACCAAGGTGCAGATTCAAGACACTCTTCGCGACACGATTGGCCTCTTTGAGGAGCT
Organism: Anaerolineae bacterium; assembly: GCA_030598425.1. Lineage (GTDB taxonomy): Bacteria > Chloroflexota > Anaerolineae > 4572-78 > NAK82 > JAUVPY01. The sequence continues at coordinate 3,553 of JAUVPY010000160.1, read as the reverse complement.
GCGCTTTGAGGCGGTCGGGCCCACCATCGGCAGTGAGGTGACGCGAGCAGCCGGTATTGCTGTCATGGCAGCATCAGTGGTCATTCTGGCCTTCATCTGGTGGGCTTTTCGCAATGTGCCCCACTCGTTCCGCTACGGTGCATGCGCCATCACGGCCATGATTCACGACGTGCTGGTGGTGTGCGGGCTCTTCGCGATAACCGGGCTGGCGCTCGGCTGGGAGGTAGACGCCCTTTTTCTGACCGCGCTGTTGACGGTCATTGGTTTCTCGGTGCAGGATAGCATCGTCGTCTTCGACCGAATCCGTGAGAACATCCCCAAGCGGCGGGGCGAGGACTACGAGACGATTGTCAACCGCAGCTTACTGGAGACGGTACACCGCTCGCTGGCGACCCAGCTCAACGCCATGTTCGTGCTGATTGCCATCCTCCTGTTCGGGGGTGCCACGATCAAGCAGTTTGTGGCCGTGCTGTTGGTGGGGCTGCTGAGTGGTACGTACTCCTCTATCTGCATCGCGGCACCGTTGCTGGTGACCTGGCAAAAGGGTGAGATTGGGAACTTCTTCCGACGCCTGCTGAGGCGTCCGGCACGGGCGACGGCGTGATCAGAAGGGAGATAGGCTTCGCACATACTACGCTTTCAGGCTAGGCAATCTGACAATCCGAGGGGACGACTGGGTTCGTCCCCTTCTCTTTTTATCTGGCAGCTACTTTGTGCAATTTGTCTTGATTGTTGGCGGGAGGTGAGGTATAGTATGCTGCGTCATCCACGAACTCCAAAAGCGAGGGAGGTTCTTCATGTCCGAAATGAGATTGCTCTATCTAAGCCAAGCCGACGTCAGTGCCGTCGGCCTGACTATGCGCGAGATCATCGACGCGTTGGAGGTCGCCTTCAAGGAGAAGGGTGAGGAGCGGGTGGAAATGCCGCCGAAACCGGGCATTCACCCGCAGCCCGACGCCTTTATCCACGCCATGCCGGCTTACATACCGGCGCTCAAGTCGGCCGGGCTGAAATGGGTGAGTGGCTTCCCAGAGAATCTGAGTCGGGGGCTGCCCTACATCACCGGTCTGCTGGTCCTCAACGATCCGGAGACCGGTCTACCGCTTAGCGTGATGGACTGTGTATGGATCACCGGCATGCGCACCGGCGCGGCGACCGCCCTGGCCGCCAAATACCTGGCCCGGCCTGATTCGACCAGCGTGGGGATACTGGGCTGCGGTGTGCAGGGGCGGACCAACCTCCTGGCGCTGAATGAGCTTTTCCCGCTGACCTCTGCCCACGCCTACGACGTCGCCCCGGAACGGACCGAAGCCTACGCGACCGAGATGAGCGAGAAGATCGGCTTCCCGGTGGAGCCGGTTAGCCAGCCGCGCGATGCGGTCACGGGCTGCGACATCGTGGTGACGGCCGGCCCCATCCTCAAGGAGCCGCACGCCACGATCAAGGCCGACTGGCTGGAGAGGGGCGCTTTCGCCTCGCCGGTTGATTTTGACTCATACTGGCACCCGGACGCATTCGCCCAAGCCGACAAATTCTGCACCGACGACAGCCCTCAACTGCGCTACTACCAGGAAGTGGGCTACTTCCAGAGTATTCCCGCCATCCACGCCGATCTGGGTGAGTTGGCGGCCGGGAAGCGACCGGGACGAGAGCGGGACGACGAGCGCAATATCTGCTGCAACCTGGGCCTGGCCATCGACGACATGGCTACGGCCATCCTCATCTACCAGCGGGCGGTGGAGCGGGGTATCGGTACCTGGCTGCCGCTGTGAGTAGTTTTGGGTTTCGAGTTCTGAGTTACGAGTTTCGAGTCGCAGCAATTACACCATCTCAGGGAAGAAAAAATGATGCGCTTACAGATTAACCGCGAAACGATCGGCTCAGACTTTGTGGCAGGGTTGACGCTAGGCATCGAAAGCGTCCCTGACAGCATGGCTTCGGCGGTGCTGGCGGGCGTGAACCCGATCCACGGTCTGTACGCCGTGATGCTCTCCACACCCGTCGGCGCGCTATTCACCAGTTCGGCTTTCATGAGCGTGCAGACCACCAGCGCTATGTCGTTGTTGGTGGCCAGCACCGCGGCGGTACAAACTGGCGAAAACGCTATGCAGGCATTGTTCCTGTTGGCCGTTCTGACCGGGGTTTTTATGCTGGCCTTGGGCCTGTTGAAAATGGGCTGGCTGACGCGCTTTGTCCCCAATTCAGTTATGGTGGGCTTCATCAACGGCGTGGCGGTGCTGATCATCCTGGGCCAGGTCGGTGATTTCACCGGATTCAGCAGTAGGTGGGGCAACAAGGTGGCGCAAGCCATCGATACCTTCTTCAAGCGGGACCAGATCGATCTGCCCACCCTGACGGTGGGGATTGCTACCATCCTGCTCATCGTAGTGCTCCAGGACACGCGCATTGGTAGCTTCAGCATGGTCGTGGCCCTGATCGTGGCCTCGTTGCTCGTACCACTTTTCGACTGGGACTCGGTGACGTTGGTGGAAGACCTCAGCGAAATCCCCAGCATATTGCCACGACCCGTTCTTCCCAATTTCTCGCTGCTTCCCGCGCTGATCGTGCCTGCCATTTCGTTGGCCATCGTCGGCCTGGTGCAAGGGGCAGGTGTAAGCCAGAGTTACAAGAACCCGGATGGCAAGTATCCCGATTCCTCCGCCGATTTCGCCGGCCAGGGGGTGGCCAATATCGCGGCCGGTGTTTTTCATGGGATGCCAGTCGGGGGATCGCTGTCAGCGACCGCCTTGGTGGTCAACGGTGGGGCCAAATCGCGCTGGGCGAACATCTTTGCCGGCCTGGTGATCGCCCTGACCCTCGTGCTCTTTGGCAGCCTGGTTGGCAAGCTGGCCATGCCGGCTCTGGCGGGGTTGCTGATGGTGGTTGGATTCAACACTCTCAGAATCGACGACGTCAAGACAGTGTGGAACACCGGCCCGGTCCAGCAGGCGGTGATGACCATCACCCTCGTCGCGACGCTGATTATGCCGCTGCAATATGCGGTCTTCCTGGGTGTCGCATTGGCCATCATCCTGTACGTTTTTAACCAGTCCAACCGGATTACGCTCGAGGAATGGGTGTTGACAGGAGAAGGGGAGCTTCCTCTTGAGCGTTCTGCGCCTGAGGAGCTACCGGCGGACCAGGCAACCATCCTGGTTCCGTACGGCAGCCTGTTCTTTGCCGCCGCGCCTACGTTTGAGGAGCAACTGCCGGACCCTGAAAACACCAGACACGCAGTTGCGATCTTGAACATCCGGGGAGTTGCCGAAGTAGGCAGCACTTTCCTGGAGGTGCTTGAGCGCTACGTGGGAAATCTGCGGGAGAAAGAGAGCCGCCTTGTGCTGGCAGAGGTAAGCCGGGCGGTCAGGGATCAGTTTGTGCAAACCAAGTTTATCAGAGTCATCGGCAGGCACAACGTCTATATAGCCACCGAGCGGTATGGCGAATCGCTGCTTGATGCTTATGACCAGGCTAATGAATGGATCAACCAGGTTGGCCGGGGCAAGGACGGTTAGCCTGAGCTAGCTACATCACTCCATACATCTGATCCGGC
>JAUVPY010000370.1 GCA_030598425.1 Anaerolineae bacterium | reverse complement strand
CCAACCCTTCGACTTGGCTCAGGACGGGTCTCCAATCTCCAAGGCAAAAGGGCGACGTTGGTGTGTGGGGAACTGGCGGCGCCGGTGCTGCGCCAGGTGGTGGATGAGCTGAATGAACTGACCGGGAGCCAGGTTCGGGTTGTCCCCATCGTCAACAACTGGTATGGGGTGGTGACCGTCTCCGGCTTGTTGACGGGGCACGATGTTGTCGAACAACTGAAGGACGACGCGGGGATAGGTGGCCATACACCCGTCCCCGGCGAGATGGTCCTGCTGCCGCGCGTTATGTTCGACAACTCGGGCCAGGTGACCTTAGACGATATGACGCCCGACCAAATACAGGCCGCATTAGGAACGCCGGTGGGGGTAGCTCAGCATCCCGAAGAGATGTTGGCCGCCCTGCGCGGAGAACTTCTTCCCCAGGACGTGCTCGCCCCCAAACCAGACTGGTGGGGTGAGCAGAACCATCCTATCCTTTTCCCGGTCGAGGCCTGACGATGAGCAAGCCGATTGTAGCCCTGGTGGGCCGGCCCAACGTGGGCAAAAGCACCCTGTTCAATCGTATCGTGGGGCGGCGCATGGCCATCGTCGAAGACCTGCCCGGCACGACCCGAGATCGGCTCTACGCCGACGCCGATTGGGGCGGCCTGGATTTTATCGTGGTCGATACGGGTGGCCTGGAAGTGACAACCAAGAAAAGGGAAGCAGCGCATAGCGGGAAATCGCCCCCCATCGGTCAGACGGCAGGTGTGGAGAGCGGGCTGTTCCTGGACCAGATGCGAGATCAAGCGCAGATTGCGATCACCGAAGCCGAAGTGGTGGTCTTGCTGGTGGATGCCGAGACCGGCCTGACGGCCAGCGATGAGGAAGTGGCCGACGTGTTACGTCGGACCGAGAAGCCGGTTATCCTGGTCGCCAACAAAGCCGACAACAATCGCCGTCGCGCCGACGCGGTGGAGTTCTATGCGCTGGGCCTGGGCGATCCGATCCCCATCAGTGCGCTACACGGCCACGGCACCGGAGACCTGCTGGATGCCATTGTCGAAGCGCTCCCCCCCGCAGAGATGGAAGAGGAAGAGGATGAACGGATCAAGATTGCCATCGTAGGCCGGCCTAACGTAGGCAAGTCGTCGCTGCTCAACCGCCTGTTGGGCCAGGAACGAGTCATCGTCAGCGAGGTACCTGGTACCACCCGTGACGCGATCGATACAGAAATCGAGTTTGAGGGCGAGCAGATCGTCCTCATCGATACGGCCGGAATCCGGCGGCGCGGAAAAATCACACCCGGCGTGGAAAAATATAGCGTGCTGCGCGCGCTGAAAGCCATCAACCGCGCTGGTGTGTGCCTGCTGCTGATTGACGCGGGTGACAAGGTCACCGCCCAAGACCAACACATCGCTGGCTACATCCTGGACGAAGCCAGAAGCGTGGTGGTCGTCGTCAACAAATGGGATACTGTGGAGAAGGACACCCACACAATGCCCCAGTACACCAAGGAGATTCGGGCCGCGCTGCGCTTTTTGGATTATGTGCCGGTTCTTTTCATCTCCGCCAAAACCGGACAGCGGGTTCAGCAAACGCTCCAGGTAGCTTTGCAAGTTCAGGCAGAGCGTATGCGCCGCATCTCCACGGCAGACCTGAATCGCCTGCTGCAAGAGGCCATCGCCCGCCATCCCCCTAAGAGCAAAGCGGGACAAGTGCCCAGATTCTACTATGGCACCCAGGCCGAAGTAGACCCACCTCTCTTCGTTTTCTTTGTCAGCGATCACAAGTTGGTCCACTTCACTTACGAGCGGTACCTGGAGAATCGCATCCGCGATTCCTTCGACTTTTTGGGCACACCACTACGGCTGGTGTTCCGCAGCCGGCGATAGCTTCAAAAGACCGCGAGAGGGCATCTGAAGATTCACCACCAAGACACCGAGGAAACTCACAAAACTCTTAGTTGCTTTGTGCCTTGGCGGTTAGAGAAGAGGATTGTGCCCCAAATGGGACGTACGGGGCAGGCAGGCGTTTAGATCGGAGGGATGTGGTGCCCAAACTCTTGGCGGTCATTCTCACCAAAAACGAAGAGCGCCATATCAGAGAGTGTATCGAAAGCGTCACCTGGACCGACGGCGTGCTAATCTCCGACTCCTTCAGCGAGGATGCTACGGTGGAGATCGCCCACCAGATGGGAGCCACCGTTGTGCAGCGCCCCTTCATCAACTTTGCCGAACAACGTAATATCGCTCTGGCTGACGCGAAAGCTATGGGCGCTGAATGGGTCTTCTTCGTTGACGCCGACGAGCGAGCCACGCCAGAGCTGGCGGATGAGATAGCCCAGGTAATCCATAACCAGACGGTGGTCGGCTGGTGGGTGCCTCGTTACAATTTCATCCTGGGTCACCAGATGTGCGGCGGCGGCTGGTACCCGGACCATCAGCTCCGACTGCTGAACATCGACCACGCCCGTTACGACCCAACTCGCGAGGTTCACGAGACTGTCATCTTGGATGGCGAAGCGAGCTACTTGGGTGAACATCTCATCCACTATAATTACGACACGTTGGCCAACTTCCGTGCCAAGCAGAATCGATACCTGGAGTTTGAAGCCAAGATCCTCTATGACCAAGGGATACATCCCCGCCCATGGACGTATCTATCCATGCCGCTACGTGAACTCTGGCGTCGATATATCACGCTTAAGGGCTATCGAGACGGTTGGGTGGGGTTGTTGCTCAGTGGGCTGATGGGGTGGTACACGTTTCGCGCTTACGCGCGATTGGGCCATCTGGGTCGCAAGGGAGGTTAATCCTCTAAACAAACAGGCGACCGGCGCCCAGGCGCCGGTCGCCTGTATCATCTTTATGTTATTTTTTGTGGGTCGGGGAATTATAACAACTCCGGCTCCAACAGGCCATAGTTGCCGTCTTTGCGCCGGTACAGAACGCTCATGTAGCCGGAGTTGGGATTAAAGAACACGAAGAAGTCGTGGCCCAGCAACTCCATCTGCTCAATGGCTTCCTCCTCGTCCATCCGAGAAACGGCAAAACGCTTGACGCGAACGATGCGTCGGGTTTGTTCTTCAGCCAGCTCTTCAAGTACGTCCGTTTCAAGGGGCGGCATTTCGAATTCACCCCGATTGGCCCCCTGCCCTTGCCAGCGATCTATGCGTTTACCTTTATAGCGAGCTATCTGCCGGTGCATCTTGTCGATAACGGCGTCTATCGCGGCAAACATGTCGTCAGTGCGCTCCTCGGCACGCAGGATAAGGCCGTTACCACGCACCGTAAGCTGAGCCACCTGCCGGTCCTGGATACTCCGGGTATTCTGGGTTGAGAGTTCAACACGCGCCTCTTGGATGTCGGGAAGATAACGATCGAGCTTGTCCACCTTCTTCTCCACATATTCGCGTAACCAATCGGTGATCTCAACGTTCTTCCCTTTCAGTATTAGCTGCATAATGTATCTCCTTTCTCACGTTCAGCGAAAAGTACAGGCCAGGGTAAATCCCCAAACAGCGGAAGCGCCAGCGGCCTTAAGCGCCAGGCTGCACGCCTCCAGGGTGGAGCCGGTCGTGCATACGTCATCTACGACAACAATGCGCCGACCGCTTATGGTATTGTTGCGACGCGATTGGTAGGCAAAAGCACCTTGCACGTTATCACGTCGGTCAGCAGCATTGAGACTCGCCTGCGGCTGCGTGTGACGCACGCGCTTGAACCCATCGGTCACTACTGGTAGACTAATCATATCCCCTAATGCCCGGGCAAGCAAGTCGGCGTGGTTATATCCGCGTTCGCGCTGGCGGGCAGGGTGCAGCGGGACTGGAGCGAGCAGGTCAGACGACATTGGATTGGAACGCCAATGATCGGCCATCGATTGTGCCAAGGTCACAGCCAGCGAATGGCGGTCGTCATACTTGAGCCGGTGGATCGCCTTTCTT
>JAUVPY010000337.1 GCA_030598425.1 Anaerolineae bacterium | reverse complement strand
TTTTGAGTACGCCCGCACCGGAACGGTCTTGCTGGCCGAAAGTGAAGAGGGGATGGCCTCCGCACGGGAAAGGGTGGCGGCTATGGAGGCTGTCGGTGTTCGGGCCGAAGCCCTGGACAACGTGGGCCTGAGATCGCTGGAGCCCAACTTGGCCCCTGACCTGGCGGGGGGCGCCTTGTTCCCCGATGACGCCCAGGTGGATCCCCGGCGCGCCACGTTGGCCCTGCTGGCGGCGGCCCAACGGCAAGGGCTGACCCTCCACACCCACGCCGAAGTCATCGCCATCCGCCGGGAGGAGAATGGACGTGGGCGGATCAGCGAAGTGATCACCCGAACCGGCGAAATCGCCACGGAGACCGTCGTCTGCGCGGCGGGCGTCTGGAGCAACCAAGTGGCCCGCTTGGTCGGGATCGAAACCCCGATCCGGCCGCGCAAGGGGCACATCCTGGTCACCGCCAAAGTCCCCAGTCTGATCCACCACCCTTTGTTGGAGGGTGGCTACGCCGCGACAGTACAATCCGCCTCCGAGAGTCTTGAAGTCGCGTTCGTGGCCGAGATGACGGCCAGCGGGACGCTGCTGCTGGGCAGCAGCCGCCAGTTCGTCGGCTACGACCGCACCGTATCACTGCCGGTGATGCGAGCGCTCGCCGACCGCGCGGCCCGTTTCCTCCCCCTCTTAGCCCGCAGCGGGGTGAGGGTGATCCGTAGCTACGCCGGTCTGCGTCCCTGGAGCCCAGACCATTTGCCGCTCATCGGCCCGGTGGAGGCCGTGCCCGGCTTTTACCTGGCAGCCGGCCACGAAGGGGCGGGCATCGGCCTGGCGCCGGTCACCGGGCGGCTGATGGCCGATTGGATTGTCGGTGCTGACTTGCCGCCCTTCGCCGCCGAGGTTAGGCCAGATCGGTTCGAGTTTGTTGGTTGATTGACCCGGGCAAAGAAGGGTGATATACTGCGCTGTGGTACATAGTACACGATGTAATTTGCCCGTTCCGTTGGTAGGACAGCCGACGGCCGAGGAGAAGAACGGAAATGGAGCGGACAATCAAGGTATCTGAGCGAGTTTATCTTGCATTACAACGCCAGGCCACGCGTAGCCGCAAGCCGATGAAGACGTTGGTGGAAAACTGGCTAAAGCAACATCTAGACCTGGAAAGCTACCCCGAATTGGAATGGCGTGAGGGACCTGGCGGCTGGCGCGTTGGAATCAAAGGCACGGCCATTGACGTGTACACGGTCGTTGGCTATTCCAATGCCGGGCCCAGCCCCGAGGAGATTGCCAGTGAATTGCTGCCCCAGCTCTCGCTAGAGCAGACTCGTGCCGCGCTGGGCTATTATGCCGAGTATCCTGACGAGGTCGATCGGATTCTGGCCGAAGGCGAAGCTGAGGCGGTGAAGGCCCATTTGTACCGCTCTCTGGGGCCGGCTGGCTACCGTCGCCTGACCAGTTTATCAGGCCAACCGCGTACTATTCGAGAAGCCCGCGCCAGATACGACGAGGATGGCGAGGGCACGGATGAGCACGATTAGACTCTTCCTGGATGAGGATGTGTGGCCAGGCCTAGCAGTTGCTCTGCGGGAGCGAGGTTTCGACGTTGTGCACGCTTACGAGGTGGAGCGCGGTGGAATGTCCGACGTTAACCAACTGGCTTATGCTGCGGAAGGTGGGCGCGCCATCTTGACTCACAACGTGAAAGACTTTATGCCCTTGGCTATTGAGTATTTCTTCGACGAACGCTCCCACGCAGGTATAATCCTAGCTCTCCAACTTGAGAAAGGCGAGTTGGTACGACGCACGCTAACTCTGCTGGGCTCGCTTTCGACCGAAGAAATCGCCGACACCGTGCGCCATTTGGCAGACTGCAGGTAGAACTACTCCTACTTGGATTAGCTCAGTAGTACACTGCCGCCCCGTTTCGAAACGGGGCGGCAGTGTGTTGGTACCTAAGTGGATAACTTGAAACCCGGTCTTCCGCAAAGCGTGAAGTTCCCACTCATCTTCTCTCTCCCTGGACAATTCGCCGGACTAACCCTATAATCCCTGGTGTCCTGACTGTTAAGATTAGGACGACCTGAGGTAAGTCGATGTCTGAAGGGCTGCGCTTAGAAACCGACGCGGATATATTGCGGCGGCGCAACTACGAACTGACCATTCTCAACGCGATTGCCCAGGCGCTGAACAGCTCGATCGACTTGGATCAAGCTCTGCACGCCGCTCTGGCCCAGGTGGCCGAATTGCTCGACCTGCGCACGGGTTGGATCTGGCTGCTACACGAAGATACGGGCGAGTCTTATTTGGCAGCGGCGCAGAATCTCCCCCCGGCGTTGGCGGACAGCCCGCGCCGAATGGAGGGGACCTGCTACTGCCTGGACACCTACCGGGCCGGCGACTTGGAAGGCGCAGCCAACGTTAACGTCGTCACCTGTAGCCGGCTTTGGGGCCTGGTGGATGGCACTGAAGGCTTGCGTTACCACGCCAGTATCCCCTTATACGCTCACGAAAAGCAATTGGGGGTGCTCAACGTAGCCAGTGCCGACTGGCGAGGACTCTCGCCTGAGGATCTACGGCTGCTGCACACGGTGGGTGATATGCTAAGCATCGCTATCGAACGAGTGCGGCTGTTTGCCAGGAGCGTTCAGCTTGGCGCGGCAGAAGAGCGCAACCGGCTGGCACGGGAGATTCACGATACGCTGGCACAGGGGCTGTCGGCCATTGCTCTGCACCTGGAGACCGCTGACGCCCTATTAGAGACCGAGGCCAATCTGGAAAAGGTGAGAGAGGCTGTACACCGGGCGCTGGCCCTGACCCGCGCTAGCCTGGAGGAGGCGCGCCGTTCGGTGCTCGACCTGCGCGCGGCCCCGCTTGAGGGACGTAGTTTAACAGAAGCACTGGCGGAGCTGGCAAAGGACTGGGAGGCTAGTTCTGAGTGGCAGGTAGAATATGAAGTGGTAGGAGGACATCGTCCATTGCCCTTGCGCGTCGAAGTTGGCCTGTATCGCATCGCTCAGGAGGCGTTGACGAACATTGCCCAGCACGCCGATGCACGACGGGTCACGCTCAGCCTGGTGATGACACCGGCCCAAGTACGGCTGAGGGTGGAGGATGATGGACGGGGCTTTGATCCACCCCAGGTGCCCACAGGCCGCTACGGCCTGATCGGCCTGAATGAGCGGGCCAAACTCCTGGGCGGTACGCTCGAGCTGGAAAGCAGCCCTGGCGTCGGTACGCGGGTTGAGGTGTCAGTCCCACTGGGAGGAGCGGAGGTGAAGGGGTGAACGCGCCAATCCGCATTCTGGTGGCTGATGACCACCCGGTGGTGCGCGATGGCCTGGTGGCTATGCTCGGCACCCAGCCCGACTTTGAGGTGGTGGGTGAGGCAGCCACAGGTCCAGAAACCGTTCAGGTGGTGATGGCACTTCAGCCCGACGTGATGTTGTTGGACTTGGAGATGCCCGAGATGGATGGCGTTGAGGTACTCCAACACCTGCGCCAGGAGAATCAGGACGTGCGCGTCATCGTCTTTACCGCGTTTGACACCGATGAACGTATTGTGGCAGCGGTTCAGGCTGGTGCACAGGGATATCTCCTCAAGGGGACGCCGCGAGAAGAAATCTTCCAGGCGGTGCGTGTCGTCCACGCCGGTGGCTCTACGCTTCAGCCGGTGGTTGCCTCAAAACTGCTGCGCCAGGTCAGCGAAGACTTCGAGCCTCTCACGCCGCGTGAATTGGAGGTTCTGAGTCTGATGGCCCGGGGTCTGCAGAACAAAGAGATCGCGGCTGAGTTGGTCATCACCGAACGCACTGTCAAATTCTATGTCAGTTCTATTCTGAGCAAACTGGGAGCTAGTAACCGCACCGAGGCAGTGGCCATTGCTGCCCAGAGAGGGCTCATCAGTCTCTGAAGATCTTGTCTGAACGTAACTGCTCAGCCATAAGGTGCAACGCACTTGGTTTACACGATTATAGCGGCCTTCTTGACTGGATCCGGCTCCAAAGCGGGCTGAAAGTGCGTTGCACCTGAGTAGTTACGTCTGAACAAAAGTACAGTCCCACGCCCTGTCCTTTCGTACAGGGAAAAATCCGGTCTGTCGTCCGATGCGGCGGGCCTTTTTGTATGCTATGTTATGAGCGCGAACCGTTGAGGAAAACAAATAGAGAAAGGAAACTATACGATGGCTCTATCAACATCCCGTACTGCTCTGATCACTGGTGCATCCCGCGGCCTGGGTCT
>JAUVPY010000276.1 GCA_030598425.1 Anaerolineae bacterium | reverse complement strand
TCATGTGTTCATCATAAACCAACTACCTGGTCAGAACCAGCCATTTTTTTGATAGTGTTTTGACCATCGGTGTCAGCCGTCTTCGATTATAGGCATCGGCAAGTTTATGAATACCTTCAGCCTGAGTCGGATAGGGATGGATCACGGCTGATAGCTTGCTTAGTCCTATCTTATGTGCAATGGCCCCCCTGCGGGGGTCGAAATGACATACCAAGTGGTTACCGATTTTGAACATCAAAAACGATTAGGAGTGGCCGTGGGGATGCAGAAAACTCAGGATCGGCCGAGACCTGAATGCATCCATTGTACCACAAATTCCCTCTGCATACACCGATCATTCGCCTAGTCTTGGTCCTGTACGAACGTCCAGTTCTCTTAGTGCTGACCAACGCCTGACGCCGTTTCCTGGCAGATCGCCGGTGAGCATATGCTCGAAAAGAGTGTACAGGATGATCACTGCGCACAGGCCGAGGTCACGATGGGGACAATGTTGGGGAACAACAGCACGACCGCTGGCATTTGCTTTCTAATCTGTGATTGTGTATAATGTAATGTATAAATCGGTGGCGCGGGAGACTGTTATGTCTGAGATGGTGCGAAAGCAGTTCTACATTCAGAAGCGTCAGCATTTATTGCTCAAGCGGTTATCCCAAACGAGAGGTGTCAGTGAAGCCGAAATCATTCGCCAGGCCATTGAGCGGGAGGCGACTGGTGTATCGTCCCGACCTCCCCTTACCGATCGCGCTGCCTGGGAAGAGATTCTGGACTTCGTAGAAACCCGCAAAGCCCAAGGGTCCGAAGGCGACCCCTACCAGTGGAATCGCCAGGACGCTTACGAGGAGCGAGAGAGTCGCTCCCGTACTCCCCAGGCTGAGTGACACACCTATGCCGCCCATCCTAATCGACACCAACGTCTTGCTCTACCTCTATGATCATAACCAGCTGTCCAAGCAAGGGCAGGCACACCGCGTATTGGATGGGCTGGAATTGAGTCGCAGCGGCCGGCTGAGTGTACAGTGCCTGGCCGAATTCTTCAGTGTGGCAACCCGCAAACTCTCGCCCAGTCTCACCGCCACCCAGGCACTCCATCAAGTCAGTCTCTTCTCTCGCTTATGGCCCGTGTATGATCTGACCTCGATGGTCGTTCTTGAGGCAGGGCGGGGCGTTCAGGATCACCAGCTATCCTATTACGACGCTCAAATTTGGGCCACCGCCCGCCTCAACCAAGTGCCGACTATCTTCAGCGAGGATTTCAGCGATGGCGCCGTGCTGGAGGGCGTTCGCTTCGTTAATCCGTTTGCTTCTGAGTTTGAGCTCGAGAACTGGCTGTAGCTGTCTTCTGTTTTCTCACTGATGGGTGCTACAGCTCGAAGGCTTGCCCTCGCTCGGGTATGTCTACCTGGGGCACGCCCTGCTCCCGGAGCCCGTCCGCCAAGGCTGAAAGGCCCTCCTCCTCACCGTGCACCAGGAAGACATGCTTCAAGTCGCCCTGTGAAGCGACGCCAGCGGCCCAGTCCAGGAGCTCGGTCCGGTCGGCGTGGGCGCTGTAGCCCTCAGCGCGCTTTACTTGTGCCCGCACCGGGTACTCCTCGCCAAAGATGGGGACCGGGTCTTGGCCTTCCAATATCTTGCGACCGAGGGTGTGTTCGGCCTGGTAGCCGACAAACAGCACCGTCGAGCGGGGATCGTCGATGTTGTGTTTCAAATGGTGCAGAATGCGTCCCGCCTCACACATACCCGAGGCGCTGATGATAATGGCCGGGGTCTTCAATTCGTTCAGCCGCTTCGAGCCCTCTACGCCGCGGTTGTAGCGCAAATGCCTGAAACCCAGCGGGTCACGATCGGTCTCGGTCAGCATGGCGTCCAGCATCTCCTCGTTGTAACACTCGGGGTGCAGACGAAAGACCTCGGTGACGTTCACCGCCAGCGGGCTGTCCACAAATGCATCAATGGGCGGCAATTGGTCTTCTTCCCACAGTTGGTTCAGCCGGTAAGCCAATTCCTGCGTGCGTCCCACGGCAAAGGAGGGGATGATCAACTTGCCGCGCCTATCGTACACCTCCTGGGCGGCCTGGCGCAACATCTCTTTGGCTTCGCCGGTTGAGGCATGGAAGCGGTTTCCGTAGGTGCTCTCCATGATCACGTAGTCCACGTCCTCCGCGACACTCGGATCGCGCAGAATGGGGAGCCCTTTACGACCCAGGTCGCCGCTGAAAACCAGGCGACGTTTTCGCCCGTTTTCGTTCGCGTCTATGACGACGATGGCCGAGCCGAGGATGTGCCCGGCATCGCGGAAGTGAACTTGCACACCCGGGACCGGCTCAAAGGGACGCCCATATTCTATCGTGGAAAAGTGTGTGAGCGTGTCCATGGCCTCCCGGCGCGTGTAGAGCGGCTCAAAGAGTCGTTTGCCCTGTTTGGCCCGGCGCTTGTTGACGTAGGCCACGTCGTTCTCCTGGATGTGCGCCGAGTCGAGTAACATATAAGCATCCAGGTCGCGAGTGGCGGACGTGGCATAGATGGTGCCGGTAAAGCCGGATTTGACCAGTGAGGGCAGATTGCCGCTGTGATCGATGTGCGCGTGGGACAGAATCACGGCATCGATCTCACCAGAGTCGAAGGGCAAGTTACGATTGCGCTCGAACGCCTCCTTGCGCTTACCCTGATTGAGCCCGCAGTCGAGCAGCAGGTTGTGGCCGTTGACGCTGAGCAGGTGCATCGAGCCGGTGACGCAGCCAGCGGCTCCCCAGAATTGAATTTGCATGATTCCCCCCTCATTGCTTGGATGGTTGGAAGACTGGAAGATTGGAAGCCTCAGTAGATTCAAAATCTGCTCCGAGGGGATTGCCAAATCCCCGTTTTCGCCTGGATTCCCTTGGGCACTGCCACACGTGCCCTGCGGCAGTGCCAGGGAGGGCAAGTGTGGCAATCCAGGCCGAGCAAAATCGGATCTGCTGAGACTGGTAGTGTGGAAGACAGATGATGAATTCTACCTTACACTGAGGACACGTGCAAGTCGGCTTTCTTATTGACGATATGACCGCATCTCTAGCCGGTCGAAACCTCCGAGTAACGGGCTCTGAAGATCCCTGCCACGCCAAGCAAAACCAGCGCAGCTCCGCCCAGCGTCCAAAGGGTGATCGGCTCGCGCAGAATCAGCCATCCCAAGATCACGGCGATCACAGGGTTGACATACGCATACGTCATGGCCACATTGATCGGCAATAAGCGCAAAGCCTGCACAAACGAGGTAATGGCGAAGACAGAACCAAATATCACCAGGTATCCCCACGCCAACCAGGCTTCAGCAATGGGATCGGGGCGCGGCTCGCGGATGAGCAGGGCTACCAAGATAAACCCAAAACCGGCAAAAACCTGTTGATACCCCGAGCTCACCCGTGCCGCCAACGCCACGGGTTTTCTAATCTGCAAGACCGTTCCACCCCCCCAACTGAGTCCGGCCAGCAGCATGGCAATCAACGACCACAGGTCAGCCGTTACCCCGGAAACCAGCACCGGTACACTCAATAGGACGATACCGGCGAACCCGATCAGGAGCGAGCCGATCAGGAGGCCAGAAGGCGCCTTCCGATCCAGGACAGCTTCGATCAAGGCTACCCAGATGGGGACCGCCGCAATAAGCAGGGCCGCATGGCCAGAATGGGCGCGTTGCTCAGCCCACGTCACCAGCCCGTTACCGCCCAGCCAAAGCAACAGCCCGGACGCCCCCAGGATGGCGATCTCCCGCCTGGATAGTCTGACTCGCCGCCGGCTGCTGGCCGACCATAGCAACAGCAAACTACCTCCCGCCAGCACGCGCAGCCCCGCCATGGTAAAAGGGGGAAAGCCAGACCCCTCACGCACGGCGACGCGGATGGCCAGGTAAGTACTGCCCCAAACCAGATAAACCACCGATAAATGGAAGAGCCCGATCCAATGAGGCCCGCTCTCAGACGACGGGACAGGGGGTTGGTACGAGTGTTCCTCGCCAGATGAGTGGGCGGGAACCGTAACCGATTCGCGAGGATCAGCCATCTTCAGCTTTCTCTATTTCTGCTGCGATGGACGATGTACACACCGGTTAGCACGGTGATCCCACCCAAGGCCTGCCAGAGGGAGAGCCTTTCGCCCAGCAGTAGAACGGCCAGCACCGCCGTCGCCACTGGCTGGGCGAGCATGGTGGGAGCGACGACGGAGGCTGGCAAATAGCCTTGAGTGTAGTTTATGGCCAGCCAGCCGAGCACCTGCACCACGATGCCCAGGGCCAGGAAGTTGAGCCAACTGAAGGCCGTGTAGCCGGTGAGCGAATGGCCAAGAACGACGCTGAGGACCAGCAGGGCTACGGTGGCGCTGGCTGTGGTAATCCAGGTATAGGTGAGTGAATCGAGGCTCTCGCGACCGCGTTGTGTGATCAAGAAATACCCGCCGTAGAAAACGGCCGCCATCAATCCCAAGAACGTGCCCAACCCCAATGTTGCGGCGCTTAGCGCATCCAGACCCAGGATAAGTATGGCGCCACTCATGGCCAGGGCGAGACCTAGCCAGAATCTGGCGCTGAGTCTCTCCCGAAAGAAGATCAGCGTTCCCAAACCCACCCACACCGGCGCAGTGTTAGCCAACAGCGTGGGGTTGGTCGCTCCGCTCAGAACCACGCCGGTCGACCACAGCGCCAAATCGCCGGCAAAGAACAGGCCGCCCAGCACAGCCGTCCTCAACCCGAGGCGTGGCAGGTCCTCCCGAGATTTAACCTTCCGGTAAAAGGGCCAGGCCAGCACTGAAGCAGCAATTGCCATTCGGTAAAAGCTGGTGACTGTCCCCGGCGCGCCGGCCCAACGCACGAAGATAG
>JAUVPY010000154.1 GCA_030598425.1 Anaerolineae bacterium | reverse complement strand
TTTTGTACCCAATCCTGATTTGACACAAGGAGAATGGCTATGCTGCTTGCTCTCAACGGCGCCACTACGATGAAGGCCACTCTGCCGGAGGACATCGCTGCAACAAGCGCGGCCGGGTTCAAGGCACTGGAGATTTGGGCAGCCAAGATGGACGACTACCTGAAAGCGGACCCCGTCGGGGAGCTAAAGGGGCTGTTTGACCGAGCTGGCCTGCAGCCAGCCAGCATCAACTCGATTGAGTTCATCACCTTCCGGTCGTCAGAAGAGTATGAAGCCATAAAAGTTCGCTGCCAAGAGTTGTGTGGGTTGGCCCAAAATCTGGGTTGCGATAAAATCGTTGTAGTGCCCAGCCCGACGCCGGAAGGCACAGGCTGGAAGGACATCAAGGACGAATCGGTGCGCGTGCTGCGCGAGTTGTCGGAGATAGCTGCTCTTTACGATGTACAACTCGCCTTCGAGTTCTTGGGTTTCCCATGGTGCTCGGTACGTACCCTGGATCAGTGTTGGGAGATCGTTATAGAGACGGACCGCTCCAATATCGGACTGGTGATAGATACCTGCCACTTCTTTGCTGGTGGGTCGGAGCTTAGGTCGATTGAACAGATTGATCCACGCAAGATTTTCATCTTTCACATCAATGATGTGGAGGAGCGCCCCCTGGAAACCATCGAGGATGCCCATCGGTTGTTGCCCGGGGAAGGGGTGATCCCCCTCGATGACATTCTGGTCAGCCTTAAGCAAACCGGCTTTGATGGGTTGTGCTCTGTCGAACTATTCCGTCCCGAATACTGGGAACGCGATCCGGGGGAGCTGGCGACAGCGGCACGGACAGCCACGCTCGAGATTGTAAGACATTACTTCGAGCCGTCAGAGTCGATCTGACAGGAGACATCAGATATCAATTCCAGCGGGGCTCAGGCGACCAAATAATCAGGCTAGCGCCCACTAGGAGCGTGATCTTGGAGTTTCTGAGAGGGCCTGCGAATGGAAGGGAGGTGATGGCTCAACTGACTTTGGACCGATTGGCTTCAACTGTTTGCTTGGGCAGGTAAAGTGTAGGCTTCCCTTCGGGAGAAGGGCAGAAAGGGAAAAAGGAGATTGTCCGATGAAAAACTACACACGTGTCGTTTTCTCAATCCTGGCGACTGTAGTGATTCTGAGCATGTTGGCGGCTCAGTGTGGCGCGCCGGCCACGCCAGAGACTATTGTCGAGACCGTGGTGGTCAAAGAGACTGTCGAGGTCGAGAAGGAGGTCGTCAAAGAAGTAGAAAAGATTGTCACCCAAGAGGTAGAGGTAGAGGTAGTGGTGACGCAGGAGGTCGAGGTTGAGGTTGAGGTGGTTGTCACGGCAACGCCGGAGCCAATGGCAGAGCGGCCAGCCGCGATCACCATCGTAGATACCAACTCCGGCGCCAACTTCCAGTGGTACTGGCAGAACCAGGTGATCCCGGCCATTGAAGACCAGTTGGGGATCAAGGTTGACTACGTAGTTTCCAAAGAAGCAGAGTTGATCGAACGCATGAAGGCATGGGAAGCAGGTGAGGGTGACTCCCATCTCCTGTTCGTCAAACCAGGGACCATCCCCAAGGCACTTGGTGAGGGCATCGAGCTAGAGACTCTCTACCCGGAGAAACTGGACGTCATCCCCAACATGGAGAAGAACCCCACGGCCTACCTGGAGACAGTGCTGGGCACGCCCATCGACGGCAAGGGCGCGCTGTATTGGAGGAGCCAGTACGCGCTGATTTACAACTCCGAGTACATCAAGGACCCGCCCACGTCCTGGCAGGAATTCTACGATAGGCGCGACGAATGGGAGGGACACATCGGCATCGTCCGCCCCGACGCCAAGTCTGGTTCGTCCTATCGCATCCCCTACAGCTTCCTGAATGCCTATGTGGACATGGTGGACGAGGACGGCAATGCCATCCCGTTGGAAGAACTCCAGCAAACCGAGGAATGGCAGGACGCCTGGGCCAAGTTGCAGGACTTCTACACTTACGGCAAGCAGCCGTTGCCAGCCGAGCCGCCCAACATGTTCGAGGACTTCAACGCGGGCGACACCTGGATCAGCTTCTACGCCATGGACTACTCGTTGTGGTCCCGCCACCAGGGCACCATGCCACCCACCATCAAGTCGGGTTTCCTGGCAGAGGGCATGGCCGCCGGTTCTGACGGCTACCTGATCGTGCCGGCCGGCATCCCGGAGGAGTACAAGCCGGTGGTCTACGACGTAGTTAACTTCCTTCTCTCCGACGACCAGCAGATCCGGCTGATCACCACTATGTGGCAGTACACCGGCACCGATATTTGGGACAAGATACCCGGTGTAGTGTGGGATACCATCCCGGCCTGGGAGGACATGGAACCTGCCCGGTTGCGGATTGGCAACAGCGAAGTGAAAGAATACATCAAGGAATTCGGTCCCGAAGAACTTGTGCCTTAGAGCCTATTTGAGAACAACCTGATGGCTCAAGGACTGGCAGTGCTTACCGTAGCACTGCCAGTCCTGATAGCTCCAATCCTCAAATGACCTCTTAAGGAGCAGCATCGCTCGGGGCTTCGACTGCCCCTGTGACTCAGGGGAGGCCCGCCGTGGGTGCTTGCGTCCCGTAGTGGGCCTCCCTGCCCTGTGAGAAACAAAAGATAGGTCATATATGTTGAAACGCGGCTCCAAAGCTCGATTCATCTTGATCACTTTACTTCTGCTGTCCCCTGGCCTGCTTACTTTTTTTCTGTTGTTTTTCTATCCGATGATGGTCACGCTCACGCGGAGCCTGCGGCCGGAGGGCGAGCAAATTGGCTGGACGCTCGAACATTATGTCACGTTTCTGGCCGAACCGAGAGCGCGGGAGGTTATTCTTTTGACCTTCGTGCTTTCCATCGGAGCTGTCCTGTGCTCCGTTCTACTCAGCATTCCCCTGGGCCTGGCGCTGCGCCAAAAGCTGCGCGCACACCGCTTCTACCGGCTGACAATGATTACCCCCCGTGTGGTACCAGGACTGATCGGCGCGCTGGGGCTGCTTCTGCTGTTCGGTTCCCGAGGTTGGGTTAACCTGTTCCTTATCCGATTCGTTCCCTTTGTAAACGAGCCGATCAGCATTAACTACACGATACCTGGCCTCATTCTGTTCTACACCTGGCTCTACTTCCCTTTCATTGCTCTGACCACGTTGGCCGCCCTGGAAGGGCTGGACCCGGCCATCGAGGAGGCGGCCGACGTGGCAGGCGCCAACCGCTGGCAGGTTCTTCGCCACGTAGTCATCCCTTTGATCACGCCCGCTATCCTGGCCGGTTCGGTGCTGACCTTTATGGCCGCTTTCGGAGCCTTCAGCATCCCACTGATCGCTGGCGGAAACCATCGCCCTTTGTCTGTAGAAATCTACCGGCAGATTGATTTTACCCCGGCGCGTTGGTCAGCGGCCAGCGCCAGGGCCATGATTATGGCCGTGCTCCAGGTGATCTTCCTCACCATCTACATGCGCGTTCTCAGGAGACCCATAACATGACTCTCGCACGTAAATACCTGAATGCCATCTTGAGGAGTCGCAAGCTGCTCATCCAAACCTTGCTACTCTGCTTCGCTCTGATGATATTCACCCCTTTCCTGATGATCGTTTTAAGATCGGTGGGCAGAGGCTGGTTCGGCAGGCTTTGGCTGCCGCCCGAACTCACCTTGGATTGGTACAGGTGGGCGGTTGAGGTGACCAACATTGTCGAGATAACCAAGAACACCCTGGTCATTGCCCTCTTGGCGGTGCTGATGAGCACCGTCATCGCTATTCCCACCGGTTGGGCCTTGGGCCGCAGGAATATCCCTGGCCGAGAGTTGTTGATGTCTATACTTCTGTTGCCGCGCATGATACCGCCCATCGCCTTCGCCCTGGGCGTAGCCCAGATTTTTTACCGCACCGACCTGATCAATACCCACATTGGGGTGGCCTTGGCTCACGTATCCATCTGCGCGCCCTTCGCTATCCTGATACTCTCGGCCACCTTCGAGGCCTTAGACGAACGGCTGCTTGAGGCCTCGGGCGTGTGTGGGGCCAACCCGATACGCACCTTTATCCACGTGGTTTTTCCCCTCATCCTACCCGGCGTTCTAGCTTCAATGATATTCACTTTCACCACTTCGTACAATGAGTTCACCCTGACGCTGATGACATATGGGAAAGATACTGTCACGTTGCCGGTGCGGACTTATCTGGCCATCGGAGAGGGATACTGGGAGGTGACAAGCGCTATGAGCATCCTCCTGATCATCCCCTCGATCATCGTGCTGTTTATGATCCAAAGACAGGTGGCACCGGAGAAGCTGGTGGGTGGATTCAAGGGGGTGTAGATGCCCGATTATATGATCGAACTGCGCGATGTGACCAAACGCTATGGCGATTTGGTGGCCAATGACAACGTCACGCTACAGATCCGCCGGGGTGAGCTAATGACCCTTCTCGGCCCATCAGGCTGCGGCAAGACTACGGCCCTGCGCTGCATTACCGGCCACAACATTCCCGATGAGGGACGGGTATTTATCGATGGCGAAGATGTGACCGACGTGCCCACCTATAAGCGTGAGTTGGGGATGGTCTTCCAGAGCTTCGCTCTCTTCCCCCATATGACGGTGTTCGGGAACGTGGAATTCCCGCTAATGATTCGCCGCATGAACAAGGCAGAACGGCGAGAGTGGGTGATGGACGCGCTACGTATGATCCGTATGGAAGAATACGAAGATCACTACCCTCGCCAGATTTCCGGCGGGCAACAGCAGCGGGTAGGCTTGGCCCGTGCCCTGGTCTACCGTCCCAAGGTGCTGCTTCTGGACGAGCCGCTCTCCAACCTGGACGCCAAGCTGCGCGAGGAGATGCGCTTCGAGATCCGGGATCTGATTGACCGGCTGGGGATCACGGCGGTATACGTCACCCACGATCAGGCAGAAGCATTGGCGCTGTCCGACCGGGTGGCAGTTAGGAATGCAGGCCACATTGAGCAGGTAGGCATGCCGGATGAAATCTACGACTTGCCTCAGACGCGTTTCGTAGCCGACTTCATCGGACTGTCCGAATTCTTGGCAGGCACGTTGAGCGCCGTACACACGGAAGAGAGGACGGCCACTGTAGCTGTCGACGGTTTGGAAATCCACGTGCCCGCCACGCCGGAGATGGCACCTGGGCGAAAGGTGTTGTTCTTTATCCGCCCCAACGACATAGAGTTATTGCCGGCTTCTCAAGAAAGCGGCATAAACGTCTTCGTTGGAGTAGTGGAGAAGAAGACCTATCTGGGTGATCGCAGCGATTACCGCGTACGCGTGAGCGAGGGTTTGGAACTCCGAGTGCAGACCGATGGTAAGGTGCGCTTTGAGGAGGGTGAGAACGTAAAGGTGCATCTGCCTATTCCTCATTGTAGAGTGATCGTGGAGTGATCGAGTCATGCTGGATACGACGCAAACGTACGATGTTGCCCTCCTGGGATATTACACCAAAGATAGAATCATCTCCGCCGCTGGCGCGAGACTGGTTGATGGCGGCGCCTGCAACTATGGTGCCAACGAGCAGCCCGGATGGGGCTGAATACGGCTGTCGTCACCCGGCTGGTCCAATAGGATTTCCACGTGGTGGATTCAATCAGGGAACTGGGTATAGATGGAGAGGGGCAATAGTCAGTCTCAGGGGGAGAGTGTAATGAAGTTCTTCAAACCGCTTTGGATTTTGGTTGTAGTCAGCTTGGTGCTGGCTGCCTGTGGTCCTACCCCCACGCCGTTGGTGATCACCAAAGAGGTCGAGAAAGAGGTGGTAGTCACCAAAGAAGTCGAGGTCGAGAAGGTCGTGGAGGTGACCCCCACACCTATCGGCGGCGAACTGATCCTGTACGCCTGTTTACTCGACCCCGACAGACTGCAGGTAATATTCAGTACCTTCAAGGCCCAGAATGGTGTTAACGTGACATGCCTCGACATGGGCAGCGGCGAGGCATTGGAGCGCATCCGGGCCGAGAAAGACAACCCCCAGGGCGACGTACTATTCGGGACGACCAACCTGTCACACGTCAACCTGGCCCAAGACGAGCTGACCGAGCCCTATAAGGGTGTTGGCTGGAATCTCCTGCCGGAGGGGGTGGTTAAGGATCGAGACGGACGCTGGACCGGGTTCTACTACGGCGTGATCGGCTTTGCCTGCAGCCCCGAACGACTGGAAGAGATCGGGGCCGAATGCCCCACCTCGTGGCAGGACTTGCTAGACCCCGTCTATGAGGGTGAGGTCGTCATCGCCAGTCCGGCGGCGTCGGGTACGGCCTACACCACCCTCAGTGGCCTGGCCCAGCTTCTCGGCGAGGATGAGGCCTTTGAGTTCTGGAAGCAGCTGGACGCGAACGTGGTCCAATACACCGAGTCCGGCAACGCTCCTGGGAAAATGGCAGCGGCCGGCGAATCTGCGGTCGGTATCTCCTTCGCCCACGACATCCAAGTGCAGCAGGACTTGGGTCTCCCGGTGCTCCTTAACTTCCCCGAGGAAGGTACCCCGTTCGAGATCGGAGGTATCTCCATCATCAAGGGATCTAAAAACGAGGCTGCCGCTCAAGCATGGGTAGACTTTGTCTTCGGCGAGGCTTTCCAGCGCTATCACAACGACGTAGCCCATCGCCTCCCTGTCGTGCCGGGCGTAGGGCTGGCGGAGGG
>JAUVPY010000258.1 GCA_030598425.1 Anaerolineae bacterium | reverse complement strand
GTCCCACGTTGCGCTTCTATCAATGGGCCCCACCCTGTTTGTCATTGGGATACAACCAGCACTACGAGGAGGTCGACGAGGCCGCGTGCGCCCGGCTAGGTTACTCCTGGGTGCGGCGTCCGACCGGAGGCAGGGCCATCTTGCACACCGACGAGTTGACCTACAGCGTCATCGCCCCAGTTGGTGAGCCCCGAGTGGAGGGGGGCATCTTGGAGTCCTATCGTCGGCTGAGCACTGGCCTGCTGTCCGGGCTTCGTGCGCTGGGCGCTGATGTCTTCCAAGCCCAAAGCGAGAAAGTCCGCAACTCGCAGAAGGGTGGGGTCTGTTTCGACACACCCTCGAACTACGAGATCACGGTGGGAGGAAAAAAACTGATCGGCAGCGCGCAGGTGCGGCGCCGGAAGATGGTGTTACAGCACGGCACCTTGCCGCTCACGGGCGACCTCGTGCGAATTTTCACCTGTCTGCGGGTGACCGAGCCCGGCTCCGATGGGAGAAGCGTCTCAGTTGACTGGGGGGATTGGCTGCTGGCCCGGGCCTGTACGCTGGAACAGGCGCTGGGACGAGAGGTGTCATTCCACGAGGCCGCAGATGCACTGGCTCAGGGCTTTGCCAGCGCGTTAGTCCTGCGGCTGGATCCGAGCGATCTCACTCAGGATGAGCGTATCCTGGTCGAGCGATTGCGCCGCGAACAATATGCCAGCGACGATTGGAATCGTCGTATCTGAGGGGGCCATGGTTATTGGAGCCTGTAGCTTGGAGCTTCATCTCCCCGGCAACAGATCACTCAAAGGCAAACGGCAGGTCATCAAGAGCCTTCTGGCCCGGTTGCGTAAGGAGTTTAATGTCTCTGTGGCCGAGGTTGGCGCGCACGACGTGTGGCAGTCGGCCGTTGTCGGCGTCGTGTGCGTATCGAACGACCGGGACTATGCTCATGGACTGCTCACCCGGGTGGCACAGTGGGTGGACGAAAGCCGTCTAGACTGCGATCTGGTT
Organism: Anaerolineae bacterium; assembly: GCA_030598425.1. Classification (GTDB taxonomy): domain Bacteria; phylum Chloroflexota; class Anaerolineae; order 4572-78; family NAK82; genus JAUVPY01. The sequence continues at coordinate 4,022 of JAUVPY010000258.1, read as the reverse complement.
GATTATTATATCGAGATTATATAACCTGTGGGGAAAAGCATCCTGAGTAGCCGGTAGGCGTACCCCTGCATTTGACACCGCAGGTGCAAGTGCAGGGGTACGGCTCTCTGAGCCTACTCGGGATGCTAGTTCCGAACTCTGGTTCCTTAGGGACGATCTATGCAAAGCGCAGAGCAAGTTCTTCTCTTCATCGAGTTGCTAATTTACGTCGTTTTGATGCTCCAGGTGCTTTTTCATCGGCAGGCCGAAGAGGTCGAGGAGTACCTGGTCGCCTACCTGGGCCTCTCAGTCGTCCCCACCTTGCTACTGTTGACAAAGATGACAATCCCCTTGGTTTCCCTGCCCTCGACCGAGGTCATCGCCTCGTGGGCCAGAATGTTGCCTGTCTTGGGGTTTGGCGCGCTCACTCAGGCTTTTATCCGACAGCCACGTTGGGCTCTCGGCTGGCTCTTGGGCGGCCTGGCCTTGTTCGGGATCCTGGTTGCTTCACAGCTTGGCGGGCTGCCGTTACCGCCAGTTGTGGTTGAAGCCTATTACGTCGTGCTATGGGTGGCGGCATTGGGGGGCACAATATTGTCCGTGTTGTTGGCCTACCGACGACAGACCAGCCCCCTGCATCGCAATCGGTATCATTACTGGGTGGTGATCCTGACTTTGTTGGTCGCTGCTGAAGGTGTATCCTTGGCACCCGGCTTTTTGGCGGACGTTGTCGCACGCGGATTGGGCTGGATGGCAGCCGGGCTGGCGACCTACGTGATTTTGCAGGTGCACCCCCCGGAACTGAGAACGCTGGTTCGCCGGGCACTCTATTTTCTGGCACTCACCATGGTGCTGGGCCTGATCTTCTTTGGGGTCTTAATGACCATGCAGACAGTCCAGTGGCCAACCCTCACCCAGCGCGAGTCCCTTTTGCTAACCGGCGTCATCGCTATCGCCATGGCCGTTTTCTTGCCCGGACTGTTGAGTCTCTCAGGTGGTGCCCTGAACCGCCTCATCTTTGGAGCTAACTATGATGAACAGGAGGTGGTACGCCACTACGGGCAGAGCGTCAGCAACATCCTGGACATTGACCGGCTGGCCGCCCTTGCGTTTGACGTGATCAACCAGGTATTTAGTATAGAACGGGGGGCTTTGCTACTGGTGCAATTCACCGGTGGTGGCCGCTACACCATTCTGCCGGTGCGGGGGGTGGGTACCGTACCTACCCAGTTGGTCGAAGTGGAGACACACGGCACCTTGCTGAATCGCTTTCGCCAGGGAACCCCTTTGACTCAATATGATATCGACGTGTTGCCCACCTTTCGTCACCTCCCAGACGAGGAGCGGGAATGGTTGAGCGACATTCAAATGGAACTCTACGTTCCCATCCGTTCCCAGGATGAGGTGATTGGTCTGTTGGCGCTTGGGCCCAAGCAGTCGGGCGAACCTTTCCGTCATGGCGATACTAATCTGCTGTGCACACTGGCTGACCAGACCGTGACGGCCCTGAAGAACGCCCAGATGGTGCAGGAGCTGCGTCGGCTGAACCTGGATATCGGCCAACTTAACATAGAATTAGAGTCGATGAACCGGACCAAGACCGATTTCATCAGCATCACCTCCCACGAATTGCGCACTCCTCTTTCGCAGGTGAACGGCTATTCGCAGATGCTGGCGGAGGAGTTACAGCCCGAATCGTCATTGCGGGTTTTTGTTGATGGCCTGCTAAAAGGGACGGACCGATTGACTGAGATCGTCTTTATGATGCTGGACGTGACACGCCTGGACGTGGGGACGGTGGTACTGCATCAAACCCCTGTCGAGATCAACGACGTTATGCAGCGTGCAGCGGGTGAGTGGACGTCGGCGCTTGAAGAACGCGGGCATAGCTTGACCCTCGAGGGGTTCGAGACCTTGCCCACTCTGGAAGGGGACAAGGAGCGATTGCAGCAGGCCTTCAGTCAGTTGATCAACAACGCGATCAAGTATACGCCCGACGGCGGGTGTATCGAGGTTATCGGAGCGGTTCACGGCGAGAGCAATGGGCGGTTTATGGAAGTGACCGTCAGTGACAACGGCATCGGAATTGACCCCGACGAACAGCACAAGATCTTTGACAAATTCTATCGCACCGGGGATTTGATGAAACACAGTACCGGCAAAACCAAGTTCAAAGGGGCGGGGCCAGGTCTGGGGCTTTCGCTGGTGAAGGGTATCGTGGATGCCCACAGCGGCCGCATCTGGGTGGAGAGCCCCGGCCACGACGAGGATGCCTGCCCCGGCAGTAGCTTCCACGTATTGTTGCCGTTGCATCCCCCAGACCCGGAGTACAACCCCGGCAAGGCCGAGACGGCGATACACCACAAGGATGCCATAGCCATCAGGCAAACATCGGCAGATTAAAAACGCGTGTTCAACACTTGTTCTGAACACGCGCCAAATGAAAAGCCTCCCCACCAGCGGGAGGCTTTCTGTTTCGGGTCAAAAAGGAAAATGCGTCGGCTATGGAAATCCGACCTACATCGGTAGGCCGCGCTTCCATACGCGCCATTTTGTAGTAGTTCTAACGAAGCTTCGCCTCAAACCGACGAGAGGCCAACCATCTCCCCACAGACGGAAAGGAACACGGACAACAGAAAAAGGAAGATGGGTCCGTGTTTTTTTCTGTCCGTGAGGAAGACTCGACTCGTTTGTCACGAATCTGGCCTATGAAGATGTCTAGTGAGGCAATTGTCCCAGGGTATGCACTAGCCTCTCAATCGCCTCGTCTTGCGAGCCATGTTGATCGGGATCGTTCAGGCAATTGAGTGCGTATTCCGTGACCACCATCACCGAGACTTGATGCGCCGCGCCCCGTATGGCGGCCAGTTGGGTGACGATGTCCTGACAGTCACGATCCTCTTCAAGCATACGGCGCACGCCACGCGCTTGTCCTTCAAGGCGCTGCAAACGCTTGATCAGTTGGTCGCGAGCGGCGGGGGACACGGTAGCCATCGGTATGCGATCCTAAATCATTCAACCTGTGTAACCTGGGTTCGAATTTCCCGAAACCCGCACCCCTCGATATGGCTCCTTGAGCCTACTCGGGATGCTAGTGAAGCTAATTCCGAACTCAGGCTGTGTAGCTTTAGTAAACCTTTGGAGACTCACGGTCTCCACGCAATCAGATGCTTCAACCAATCGGTCCGCAGGCTGCCGCGCTGCTGGCCGCCGCGAACTCAGATGTGCTGGAACCACCCCGTACTCCGAAGACCGAGAGGGCTTTTTTACCTTGCGTGCCCCCACAATTGGGGCATTTCAGCTCGATCTTGGCCAGGCTGGACCGTACGAACTTGTCGTATTTTTCGCCACAGTCTTGACAGATGTATTCATAGATAGGCATGGCTCGGTATGCTTCTACCTCCTTCAGTTCGAAATGAGCGCATCCACCTGAGCTTGAACTTCGCCCGGCCGGATGATGCCGACCTGGGTCAAAGTCAATTGACCATCGCCATCCACCACAATCAAAGTAGGCACAGCCCGCACACCGAAAACGATCGCGGCCTGTCGTCCTACCCCGCTCATTGTATTGAGCCGGACGACCTCAGCCCTACCATCCAACTTTCGCTCTAACCTGTCGACGACAGGTTTTGCCACCAGACAGCTACTTCAGAAATTGGAGTAGAACTCCACCACGGTCGGCTGGCCGGCGCTCAAGAGCCCGTCCAGCTCATTGAGCGAAGCGACGTTGCTGGGTTTGCTGCGCAGGAAGATAAAGGCGCCAGCGATCAGGGCCAGGAATACCAGCAACAGCCAGTTGGCTTTTACCCAGGCAGCGACTTGGATCATGCCAGGATGGTAGTCAGTTTGTTGGTTATAAACTGCTTGGGCACAGCCCCCACCTGGCGATCGACCTCCTCACCACCCTTGATGAAGAGCATGGTCGGGATGCCACGCACACCGTACTGAGTGGCCCAGGCCGGGTTCTCGTCGGTGTTGACCTTGGCCACAATCAACTGGCCCGAATATTCCTTGGCGACCTCATCCAGAATGGGCGCGACCAT
>JAUVPY010000366.1 GCA_030598425.1 Anaerolineae bacterium | reverse complement strand
GTCTCCCTAGACCATAACAAACGATCCCCTCCCCCGGCACTCTCATAGACACTGCCCACCCAACGCTGCATGGACCAGCCAACGCTTCGTTTGACCTGAAGGTAGACCTTTAGCGTCACCCCGTTCAGATGCGCCGGGGCGACGCCGTTTTCCCGGCAGAGTTGGTCGCGTGTCTCTTTCAAGGTATCGGCGTGCAGATTGGAAGCGATGATATGTCCGTCGGCGACCAAGCCGAATAAGGTCCGCGCTTCGTTTCCCCACACGTAGGCATAGTAGGATGCACTGCTGATTTCATGGGCCAGGTAGCAAGTACGGCCAGGCTTATCATCCCGCCGACCTTCGGCTAAGACCGCCCGGCTGTCCACCGCGCGGATGACGGTATCGTCGGGCAGAAAGTTGAGCAGGGCGCACATCACCGCCGTTTTGCCGGCGCCGCCCGGCCGCGCCCCCACCAGCAGCGAGGCGCCCGCGCGCATGGCAGCCGCCAGATAGGCGGCCAGCGGCAGGTCAACCGTCTCTGCCTCAATCAGGTCCACCAGCGAGAGCATCCGCCCACCCCGCTGATTGCACCGGTTGATGGCCCTGACGTGAGCCTGGATAGCCGCTTCGTCCACTTTCAAACCTCTCTACCGCTCCAGCCGGATCCACGATCCGGCGGTCACGGTAAGACAAAACCCCACTTGATGCAAGTGGGGTTTGATTCTCTCAATCTTGGGGGCAACCCCCAGTCGCTATCCCTCTATCGCCTGACGCCCTGCCAGTGCCCGGCTCAACGTCACCTCGTCGGCGTATTCCAGGTCACCACCAACAGGCAAGCCGCGAGCCAGCCGGGTCACGCGCACGTCCCGGCTTTCAAGCTGCCGGGCGATATACATCGCCGTTGCCTCACCCGCCATGTTAGGATTGGTGGCTATGATCACCTCGCGCACCGGCGGGTCAGCGTCCAGGCGAGGCAGAAGCTCAGCGATGCGCAATTCGTCAGGACCGATACCCTCGACTGGCGCAATGGTGCCGTGCAAAACGTGATAAAGTCCGTGAAAATCACGCGTGCGCTCGATAGCGATCACATCCAGGGGCTCCTCGACCACACAAAGGACCGAACGATCACGCCCCTCATCAGTGCAGACGGCGCAAGGGTCGCTTTCCGTGATGTTGAAGCAATTGCTGCAAAAGGTGATGCGCTCCCGCAGCTCGCGCAACGCGTCGGCCAGTGAACCCGCCTGCTCTTCTGGAGCACGTAACAAATAGAAGACCAACCGCGAGGCGGTCTTTGGGCCAATTCCTGGCAAGCGTGAAAACTCGTCTATTAGCTTTGCGACCGGCTCAACTAGGAGTTGCATACGCTCACAGCCCGGCTTGTAGTTTGAGCAAATCCCGATCAGGCGCTGGGCGGGCTGTTAGGACAGGCCCGGGAGCCCCAGGCCACCCGTCAAATCGCTCAGACGCTCAGACGCCAGATTCTGGGATTTCTCGATCGCCTCATTAACAGCAGCCACGACCAAATCCTGCAGCATCTCTACATCCTCGGGATCCACAACCTCAGGATCGATGATGATGGACTGAACTCGCTGATGACCGGTGATGGCTACTGTGATCGCCCCCCCGCCAGCGGTTACCTCCACGACCTCATCACCCAGCGATTCCTGGGTTTCGAGCATTTCTTGCTGAAGTTTCTGCAGCTGCTGAGCCATACCGCCACCCATTCCCTTGGGCAAGCGCATACCCTTCCCTTTTCCTTTTGCCATTGACCATCTCCTGGGTTGTTATCCAATCTTCGGGTTTGATTTATGAATTTGGGCGTGGTTAATCCTCGTTTTTGATCTCTGCACCAAGACTCAACGCCTCTTGCAGCATCGGGTCTTCTTCGGAGGTAACCTCATCGCTGTCCCCTGATACAGTCCCCGACGAGGAACCTGACTCCGCTTGGTTCGTTTCCCCTCCTGAGGAGGGACCAGGGACTGCCGTCGATTGTGGGTGTGCTCGGTATTCGCCCTTAAGTACACAACGAAAGCTAGCCGAAACACCGATCACCTGGCTAATGGCCTGCTCCACATATGACTTGGAATTTGGCTGCTCAATCCGCCCCCTGAGCAGGTCAGACTGAGCTTCTGCAACCACACTGTTCCCCTCGACGCCGACCAGGCTCACTGAACGCATCAACGCTTCAACCATCTTGTTGGTCTGACGCAACTGGGCCAGAATATCTTGCCACTTTTCACTCACTACGTCAAAGGAGATATCCCCGGCCTCTACCGGTGGGGTGGGTGATGCAGGAGGCTGAGTTGATGCCTCTTTCACTGCCGGCGCCGATGCCGATGAAGGTGGTCGTGAGCCAGACTGTACCTGCTGGGCAGGCTCAGACGCTACGGCTGATGGAGCTGGCTCCTTCAATGTCTGGGCAGACGATGGTGCCGCTGCCGGCGTCTTTTTCTCCGCCGGCGCGCGCGGTGACACCGCGGGCGACTCCGTCACGGATTCGTCCACCACTGCCTCCACGAAGGCCAACTCCAATGGCAATTGAGGCAAAAATCCGACCTTCATCTCCAGGGCCGCCGCGTTAAACAGGCGTGTCGCTCGCAACAAAGCCCGAGGGCTGAGGCGAGTCGCCTGCTCCTTCATATGTTCCAGGGTTTCGTCAGGGACACTGGCCCGAAGCAAGCCAGCGCCATCGCCCATCTTCAGCAACAGCATTCCACGCAAGTACTCCACAAACTCGCGGGTGAACTGTCTCGGCTCAGCCCCATCCCCTATCACTCGATCGATCACATCCAGGCCACGCGCCAAGTCGCCCTCGATAAGGCTGTCAGCCAGCTCCATCACCGCCTGAGAAGCAACAGCACCCAAAACAGTCTGAACCTGTGTCAGGGTGATGGTATCGCTGCCATAAGCAGTCAGTTGATCAAGTAGACTGATGGCGTCGCGCATGCTACCACCCGCCTGCCGCGCGATATATTCCAGCGCCGCAGGCTCAACCATCAGATCCTCTTCCTCGGCAATGTGTGCCAACCAGGCGGTTATGTCTGTCAGAGGAATGCGCCGGAAGTCGAAGCGCTGGCAACGGGAGACGATGGTCGCCGGGATCTTGTGTGGTTCCGTGGTAGCTAGTACGAAGATAACGTGTGGTGGTGGCTCTTCCAGCGTTTTGAGCAGCGCATTAAACGCTGGATCGGTGAGCATGTGAACCTCGTCGATGATATAAAACTTGACGCGGGCCTCACCGGGTCGAAAGCCGACTTTCTCACGCAGGTCACGGATTTCGTCGATCCCGCGATTGCTGGCCGCATCAATCTCGATCATATCCAGGAGACGACCTTCGTCCACGGCCTGACAAATGCGGCACTCGCCGCACGGCTTATTGTCCCCCTCACCCACACAATTGACGGCTTTGGCCAGCAACCGCGCCGTTGTGGTTTTGCCCGTGCCACGCGGGCCGGTGAAAAGGTAGGCGTGTGCTACGCGCTCCTTCGCCAATGCATTCCGCAAGGTTCGGGTCACGTGGTCTTGGCCGATGACCTCTTCAAAGGTGCGTGAGCGCCATTTTCGATATAACGCTTGGGTAGCCATTTGCGCCGCCAGGGATCTCAGTGTAGGATCAAAAACTGAAGCGTCGGCTTCGAATTCTCAGGTAGTTTACCACTCCTAAGGGTTTTCTGCAAGAGAAATGTAGAACGGCGTGTCGCCGCAGTTTAAAGAAGTCCTGGGGAAGAGGCACCCAATCGAACCATATCCGTCTCCTTAACTAGTTCTAATCATTTGGGTGCGTTTCAAATGAGTTGAACCAGGTGCAACGCACTTCAAAGCAAGTGCGTTGCACCTTCCTGCCTGGCGGTTTAAAGACTCCGCTAATGTGCCTGGCACTGGGTCTGTTAGATGGGATTGCAGTATGCGCTCGGCTTGGATTGCCAAATCCAAGCCCTAACCCCAGGATTTGGCAATCCAGGGGGAGCAAATAAGACATATTTTGCCGTAGTTCGGACTAT
>JAUVPY010000029.1 GCA_030598425.1 Anaerolineae bacterium | reverse complement strand
TATGCCTGGCTCTATCTAAGCGAGGCGGTGGAAAGCGACGAAGACCGGCAGATCTGTCTGGAAAACGTGCTGACCATCAATCCGGCCAACCAGCGGGCCGAAACAGAATTGAAGGCCCTTCAGGAGAAGATGGCGCGCGGGCAGGTGACGGAAGCTGACCTAATCTGCCCCTCGTGTGGTGTGACCAACCCACCAGACAGCCAACGGTGTCTCAATTGTTACGCCGACTTTGAGCAGGCCGTCCCCGCTCCACATCCTGCCCCCGCAGAGCCCTCCCCCGGTGAGGTTGCCATCGGTGAACCTCCCCCCCGCGAAATGCAACACAAGAGCTTCATGGAAATGCTCGACACCTGGGCCGAGATGTTCACTCTCCCCAGCCAGGCGCGGCTGGACGAGGAACAACCTTACGCTCGTTGGGGCCTGACCATACCTGGCATCCTGCTCGCCAGTGGCATAGCCTATTTCTTCGTAGCGCTGACGAATGTGGGAGCAACCCTGTTAATGCCTGGGGGCACGCTCGACCCGGTCAAGTTGCTCCCCATTGCCTGCGGTGGCGCGGTCGGCGGGGCAATGGCCGGCTTGATCTCCTTTCTTATCTATTCGGGATTATATTATCTGTTTGGGCGTATCTTGGGGGGCAAGGGGGAATTCGTCGTTCAGGGCTATCTTCTGTCGCTGGTCTACGCCCCGTTTATTCTGGTCTTCGGCATCTTCTCCCCTCTGATGCTGTTAGGCGCGGCTCAGCCGGCGCTTGGTGTCATTCCCGTTCTAATCTTCATTCCTGTGGCAATTCTGGCGCTCATCATGACCATACGCGCCCTCAAGTCGACACACGGCTACGGCACTGGCGCGGCGTTGGGTACCCTTTTCCTGCCAGGCATCGTCTTTTGTTGTATCGGGGCGCTGCTATCCACGCTGCTGGCCGAGAGTCTAATGACCACGATACCGTTCACGCTCCCTGAGTTCCAGTAGGAATGTCAAAGGCACTACCGCTCGCCCCTGCGATTCGCTACCAAACGGGTGTCTCCTTATGTGCCCAGCAGCCGCAAAGCAAAGCCTACCCCCAGTAAAGTGATCCCCAGCCCTCCGCATATGATCCCCGTCAGGAGCATGAGCCACGGCTGGCGGGCCAGACTGGCCTTGTAGTCATCGGGCGTACCAGCATAGCAAGAGCGGGCCGTGAGCAACCCATTCCCTTCCCAGGTCCCCTCGACGGTCAAAGTCTGGCCAGGCAAATAGCCGACGTAGCGGCGTTCCCGCCCCCCATCTCCCGAACCTTCTTGGTCCCCTGGCTCAAACTGTTGCGTGTTCAATAACGCGGTCTTGGCGGAGAACTGAACCGTTTGTCAAATTCCTTGAAAAGTAATAGAATGAGTCACAATACGATGGTTCTCTGGTGCGAGGTAAAACAAAATGGACAGAACTTCTTCGTTAGGGTTAAGACTGCGTGCTCTACGTAAGGAGCGGGATTTGACACAAAGAGAGCTGGCCAGCCGGGCCGGTGTCTCTTCGAATGCTATCAGCTTGATCGAACGGAATCAAATCTCTCCCAGTGTTGCAACGTTACAGAATCTGGCGACGGCGCTTAATGTGAATATGTGCTACTTCTTCGATGAGGATGTGCAGACCAATATCATTCACGTAAAGGCAAACGAGCGCGCCGGTCTTGAGAGCAGAGGGGTGACCATTGAAAGCATAGGCAAGCGATTGCTGGCGCAGGAGTTGGAGCCTTTTTTCATCTCACTGGCCCCTGGTTCGGAGAGTGACCGCCGACAGGTAATCCATTCTGGACACGAGTTTGTATATTGTGTGCGAGGCAGGGTGGAATATGAGATTGATAGCCAGATATACGTGCTTAATAATGGAGATTCTTTGTTGTTCGAGGCCGAGCTACCGCACCACTGGCGGAATCCTACCGAGGGGACGGCGGAGCTGCTTCTGATCCTACAAACCCCTGACGGTTCTGACGAAACGGTGCACAGGCATTTCCCGAACTATCCGTCACTGACTCACGTGCAGTGATGGAGGCCGTTTTGATAAATAGTGTCCGAGGTCTGGCCCCCATAACCGTTCCCCACCCACCCGGGTGACATGGCCCCTCACCCGGTCAGACATGTGCTCTACCCCCCCGAAAAGCACCTCTAGCTGCGATTCGTAGCGAGCTATCGCCTCGATCTTTGCCGCCACATCGTCTTCGTCCAAGGGTGTCACCGTCGGCTGCCAGTGCTCTGCCCCCCGGGCGGCCAACGCCCTAACAAGTGCACCTTCGGCCTCAACATAGGGATAGTCTTCGTAAAACCGCAGGCCCCAGCCTTGCGCTCTCAAGATAAGGGCAGCGGCGAACGTCAACTGGTGATCCACGTGGTTCCCTACCGTCAACGGCGCGTATAGCGTCACACCTTCACCGGTGGGAATGAGCTCACTCAGAACGGCGGCTAACTCGACGGGCAATCTATCTTCAGATGGGTGGACGGGTCCAAAAAGGGCCCCCTCGGAAGCGTAATACCAGACCGGCTCGTCGCTACGCGCCTTGCCACGATAGATACAGTCGGGGTAGTTCAGCCGCACGTAATCCGCGCCCACTACCGCCAGCGCCTCCCGATCTTCGGACCAGCGGACCCCCATCACGTCGTCCAGGGTCCCCCAGCGCTCGTGCTGCGATCGGGCGAAAGCGGACAATTCCGCATCCGCCGGTGGCTGATCGGAAAACAATGTGATGACCAAAGGGGGCTGACCGGCCCTCGCCTGCTGGTGGATAAGGCCCCCACACGACAGGACAGCGTCGTCCAGGTGAGGCGATAGATAAACGTGAGCGTAGAAGTCAGACATACTACGGCTGGCCAAGGTCCAGCACCAGCTCGGTCAGAAGAGCCGCCCGCTGCGGAAGAGAATCGATCAGGATCTGCTCGTGCAATGCGTGGGAGCCTTCGCCCACCACCCCCAGGCCATCGAGCGTGGGCACACCCAGCGCTGCCGTTAAGTTGCCATCGCTGCCGCCGCCCGTGCCGGTCTTGTCTATCTCCAATCCCAGCCGCGCCCCGATCGCCCGCGCCCGTTCGAAAAGGGCCAGTCCGGCCTCGGACTCCTCAAAAGGTGGTCGATTGATACCGCCACTTACCTTAATCGTCGTCCCCTCTAGGACCGGCGTGAGGCCCAGGATCGCGCGCTCCATACGCTCTCCCTCGGCGACGGTCATCACCCGCAGATCACATTCGGCCTTGGCCGACGCGGGCACCACATTCACCAGCCGGCCACCCCCCACAACCCCCACGTTGACAGTGGTCCCGCTCGCCAGGTCACTCATCGCTTGCAGCCTGAGGATCTGATGAGCCATCTCCTCGACGGCGCTCACACCCTTCTCTGGATCAACCCCGGAATGAGCGGCAACCCCGGTCGTCTCGATATTGAAGCGACCAACCCCTTTTCGCCAGGTGATCAAAGATCCGTAGCGCGTCGGTTCCAAAACCAGCGCATAGTCGCTGCGTCGGGCCTCGATCTCAATGAGTTCGCGCGAGGAAAGACTGCCGTTCTCCTCATCGCTGGTGAGAACATAAACCAGACGGTGGGCTGGCGTTTGGGCCGTATCGACCAGCGCCTGTAAGGCGTACAACCCTATCAAAATGCCAGCCTTCATGTCGTTAATTCCAGGGCCGCTCGCTTTCCCATCGCGCACCGTGAAAGGCCGCCGGGCCGTCTCGCCCACCGGCCATACTGTGTCGAAGTGACCCAGCAGTAAAATCTGGCGATCCCCCTGGCCCCAGTCGACGCGTAAATGATCGCCGTATTCGGATTGAGGGTGGGATTCGACGGACGCGCCCAACCCGGCAAATGCATCGGCGATTTGAAGCCCCAGCGCGTCAACTGGGGCCTTGTCGAAGGTGGGTGAATCGTGATTGACCCATCGCTCGAGTGTATCGAGCATGGGCGGCAATTGAGTCACGAGATACTCAAAGCTGCTGTCCATGGTGTTAGGTTTGCTCCGTTCCCTTTTCTGTAGTTGTCGCCAAGTCGGTTGCGTCAAGCAAGCTGGATATGGGCGCAGTGTATTCCACTAGCTGGATGATCTGGTCTCCCAGAAAGCGGCCATATTCGCGATGCAGACGAAACCCAAACCGCTCATAGAAGGCGCGGGCGGGCGCGTTGTTTGCTTCGGCCGACACGTAACAAAGCTCGATGCCAGTGGCAGCTATGGCAGCCAGACCAGTTGCCAGAAAACCACGCCCAATGCCACGCCTTTGGTGATCGGGATGGACGTAAATGCGCACCAATTCTCCCTGAGCGTCAAAGCGGCGCACATACTGGGCAAAACCCACCACAGTCTCTCCACGCAGGGCCACGAAAAACCAGTCTCGTTCGTGGCTAATCGCCTCGCGCAGAGTCTGGGTGGTGTAGGCTCGATCCAGGAATTGCCGCCGGTTGTGGGTCGCCAGGCTCTGAGCATAAGTAACATCCCAGGTGTGGCGAGCTACTTCGGTGACGCCGTTCACGTCCGCCAGCGTGGCCGGGCGAATCGTATAGCTCATTACTCGTCAGGTACTCCATTCGCCCAAGCGGAGAAATCAATGGGGGCCGGAAAGGACTCGCGTTCCAGTCGGTAGAGATTCGGTAAACGGGGCTGCAGGCTGCTGGCAAAGCCAGTCAGCACATATCCGCGCTGGAAATAGCTTTCAAAGATAGTACGTGTGATGGTGCGCCAACTCCGTGCCGTGTCCAGATCGTAACGTTTGATACTCTGCAGGTTAGGGGGGATTTGGATCAACACCTGATGGTGCTCAAGCTCCAAGTCGGCCGCCAGGGGACGGGGAATCTCGCCTTCCCACGCAGCGTAGTTGACCAGGGGCATATCTTCACCGCTCAACCAGTCCTCGGCACGCGGGCGCTGATAGTGACCCCGGGCCCGCTCGCGCACGCGGTCGCTCATCAGGTGCCACTCCAGCAGAAAGCGATCGGTCGTCATACCCGTCTGGAGCGGGTTTTGCACCTGTCCATAGATATCGCGGGCGTAGCTGCGCACGATGCCACCCAGTTTCTCGATGTTGAGAGTGGCGTTTCTTCCCTCTAATGGATCATAAGTCCATACGATGATGTCAATTCCCTGGCGCAGCATCTGTTCGCGCTGGGCGAGTTTCAGTTGATAGCCGAGGCCTTGGCTTTGATATTCGGGCAGCACGCCCATACGCTGCGAAAAGAGATAAAGTTTGGCCCCAGCCATGCCCAGGTAGCCAACGACAAAGCCAACCAGCTCATCGTTGACGTAGGCGCCCAATAACACTCCCCCGTTGTGCTGCATAGAGATGAGGACGGTATAGGGGAAGACCATCAGGTCTGCATAGCCCCACACAGCGCGTTGAATCTCGTGGCAACGGCGTAAATCCGACAGACTCTTGACAGGGCGGATGCTTATTCTTGTGTCTGCGTCACGACGCATTTGATGAGACATTGTCCGCCACATGCCCCGACTGTTTCGCTGCTAAGTGTGCAAAATCTCATTGAAACCTGCGTTGCTATGCGCCATACAACTCCATCAGTATATCATCTCTATCAAATCCCGGCAAGGGAGAAAGGGTGCAAAGCAGGGCTGGCGTTGACAAAAGACCTTCCTTACGGTATAGTGGTTTCCGCGAGCTTCAACACCCACCGCAAAACATACAGGAGACAAAGCGTGCGCGGCAAAGGCAATAAGAATCTCTCACTGGATAAATTCGAGACAATCCTTGGACCCAATACCAACTTTGACGGTCATCTAAAGTCCGATGGCAGCGTACGTATTGACGGTGTATGTGAGGGGGGAGTGATCGAAACCGTAGGCAACGTGATCGTCAGCCCCGATGCTATGGTTGCCGCCGACATCGTGGCTCGCAATGTGTCGGTCAGCGGCGCCGTCACCGGCAAGATCAAGGCTAGTAACCGGCTGGAGATCTTGAGCACCGGGCGCGTATGGGGCGATGTGGAAGTTGGATCGTTTCTGCTGGACGAGGATGGCTACTTCCGTGGCGAATTGGTAATGCAAGAGGAGCCCGAGCTTCCACCTCAACTGGCAAAGACCCCGCCAGACAGAGAGTCGGGTGAGCAGGCGTCCGATTAGGCCGTGCTGACATTTTGTCCTTGCCCTCTGAGGCTTCAGCGAAGAGTTTGATGATGTCTCTCAGGTGCTAACTCAAATGTCAACACTACCTAGGCATCAAGAACCCCGGTTTCAGTTGGAAACCGGGGTTTTGACTAAGAGCGACGTTCGGGCACGATGATCTGCTGCGGTGAGGCGCCCCGCCGTTTGGGGGAAGGACGGCGCCCGAGGAAACGGCGAAGGTCGAGCCTGGCATCCCACAGCCCTTGCAACCCCACATAGCCGAATCCGCTTACATATAGCAGCAGGAACGGGACGGCGAATAGGTTGCCTTGCCACAGCGAAACCCCCACGGTCGCGACGGCGTAAAGCGCCAACGCCAACTCACCGAAGATCATGCCATCCAGGGGCAGTGCGTATTGGCTGCCGAGCCAGCGGTCGTTGCGGGCTTCGATACGGAATTTGGGCGTACGCTTAAATACGTTGTTCACCCCCAGCAGCGCCTCTATAATGGCCCGGGTGTTGTTTAAGGCCACTCCGGTGCCCAGCCACATCAGGCCCGGCATGAAAGCGAAGCGCCTCAACCAGTGACGCGGATAGAGCCTCCGCTGTGAGATGGCGAACATCAGCGGCGGCCCCAAGCTAACCAGGCTGAGAAGCCCAAGCGCCCCGTGCAAGCGAAAAGAAAGGAGCATCAAGGGCAGACTGATAAGCAGAAGCATCACCATCAGGGGGTGGATCAAGTAGGTGCTTAGGTGCACCAGCGCCTGCCACCGCACGACCAATGGCAGCCGTGCAGTGGCCACCGACCAGCCCAGCTTCTTAAGGCATTGGATGGAGCCTTTGGCCCAGCGGAACTGCTGGCGCTTAAAGGCAGCTAGCTGAGGTGGCACCTCGGATGGGGTGCCTACGTCAGGCAGGAAGAGACACTGCCAGCCACGTAATTGAGCGCGATAGCTCAAGTCCATGTCTTCGGAAACGGTATCTGCCTGCCATCCCCCAGCGTCGGTGATGCACTCCCTACGCCAGATGCCGGCCGTTCCGTTAAAATTCATCAATAGGCCAGACCGCGGGCGCGCTGTCTGTTCTACCGTAAAATGTCCGTCCAAGGCCAGGGCCTGGGAGCGGGTCAGAAGCGAGTAGTTATAATTCAAATGTGCCCAGCGCGTCTGGATCATCCCCAGCCGTGGCCGGTCCAGAAAATAGGGAACCGTCTTGTGCAGCCAGTCGGGGTCGGGTACAAAATCGGCGTCGAAGATGGCGATGAACTCGCCGGTGGCGCTTTTTAAGCCCTCCCTCAAGGCACCAGCCTTGAAACCGCTCCGGTCGGTGCGCTGCACCAATTCGATGTTTATTCCCTGCGCGTGATAACGTTCTACCAGTGATTTGGCTATGGCGATCGTCTCATCGGTCGAATCGTCCAGCACTTGGATTTGCAGGCGATCTCGCGGCCAATCCAGCCGAACGATCGAATCAATGAGACGTTCCACAACCAACACCTCGTTAAAGATAGGAAGTTGCACTGTTATCCGTGGAAAACGTGTGATCTCCGGGCGTGGCACCGGATCTTTGCGGTGACGGAGAAAGAGCGCAGTTAGGATCCACGAATTAAGGGCGTACATAGTCAAGAGCAGCACTGCCCCTACGTAGATGATCTCAAGTACCGACAAAGGCTGGTCTCCTTAGCTGGTGATCTGTGACTTATGGCTGATTGCGTGCACGCCATATGCCATCGGTTCTCTACATTTGATATTTACCGGCGGCCATTTGAGGGTGAGCGTGAGCCCGGTTTTGGCCCTCTGCAAGCGTGTGGCACTGGCCAATGGGTGCTTCTGGCCCCTGGCAACAACTCGGTGAGTATACCACTTTTCACGGGTCAGACAAAATCCCATCGCCTGGTCAGAAACCGCTTTGCTGTCGCGCGGCCCACCACAGGTTGGCCCGAATCTGCCCGTAATCAGGGCCGGCGTGGCGCAACCACTCCTTGATCCAGGCGCGCTTCGAGGTACGGTTGAGGGGGCAGGTCGCTTCGTCGCGAGGAAATGCCAGCGCCTTAGCCAGTTGGTCTAGTCGGCGCTCCTCCAGGTAGATGAGAGGACGGATAACGGTGACTTGACCGTCGAAGAACTCGACAATGGGAGCCATCGTCTCCAACCGTCCAGAATAGAATAGATTGAGCAATGTGGTTTGAAGCGCATCGTCGGCGTGGTGCCCAAAGGCCAGCTTGTTACAGTCTAAGTCGTGGGCTTCAAGAAAGAGCGCCTTGCGCCGGTTCCACGAGCAGCGGAAGCAGTCCAGCGGCAATGGCTCGTCGGGGGGTAGCTCCAATGGCACAAAAGCAAAATCTACCTCCAGCTCGCGGAACCAGGGTTCCAGCGTGGAGCGCAAATCTGGATAGCCGGGGATGTCTGCCTCGACATGTAGCGCAGTCAGGTGGTACTTCTCGGGGACGGTACGCTGGCGGGCGCGCAACAGATGTAACAGCGAGCGGCTATCCTTCCCGCCCGAAACGGCCACCGCCACCCGGTCGCCATCAGCGATCATTTCAAACTCGCGGATGGCTTTGTTGACGTTTTTCAGCAAGTAGTATGTTAATCTTCCTTTAATTATTTCTTCATCTTCCCTTAATGTGAGACGCTTATTATATAGCCGAAAAGTTAATTGACCTCCTTCCTCAGAGGCAATAAAGAACCTCCCTCCCAAGCGAAGACCCGTGTCGTGGCAGCACGGGTCTTCGCTATTTGGGGCGAACCATCTGGCGAACGCCATCTGCCCCGGCCACCACTACCTCAGTCGCCATACCCAAGAAAAGGCCATGTTCCAGAATCCCGGGGTGCTCGATGAGGGTTCGGCCTAAGGCTGCCGGATCGGCGATGCCCTCAAGGAAAGTGCAGTGAATGATATAGTTGCCATTGTCGGTGACGAAGGGCGCACCGTCGGCTTCGCGGCGCAGTTCGGCACGACAGCCCAGGCTTTCTAGCCAGCGAAGGTGTACTTCCCAGGCGAACT
Organism: Anaerolineae bacterium; assembly: GCA_030598425.1. GTDB lineage: Bacteria > Chloroflexota > Anaerolineae > 4572-78 > NAK82 > JAUVPY01. The sequence continues at coordinate 2,837 of JAUVPY010000029.1, read as the reverse complement.
GGCTCACCTCCACCGGCAGAGGCCCACGGGTGCCCAGTCGCTCGACCAGCTTCGACTCGTCCACGATCACCACGAAGCGTCGCGCCGCGCTCTCTACGATCTTCTCACGCAGCAGTGCGCCCCCCAGACCTTTGATGAGATTCAGGTTCGGGTCTACCTCGTCGGCGCCGTCAATGGCCAGGTCCAAGACCGGCTGCTCCACGAGGGTGGCCAGCGGAATGCCCAGCGCCCGAGCCTGGGCCGTGGTGTACTCTGAAGTAGGCACGCCTACGATATCTCGCAACGCGCCGGAATTCACCCGCTCGCCGAGGATATCGACGGCGTGCCTGGTCGTCGAACCGTGGCCAAGACCGAGGATCATGCCGCTCTGCACCACGTCCACAGCGTGTTTGGCGGCCAACCGTTTGAGTTTTTCAACAGACTCTTCGCCCATTTTACCGACGAGTCCTATCTACCACAGCCAATGCCCGGAGCGCCACGTTCTCGGCGGTAAAGCCAAACTGCTCAAGCAGCACCTCATATGGGGCCGATGCACCAAAGCGATTGATGCCAACCACGTCTCCCTGCAGGCCGACGTACCGTTCCCATCCGGCGGGAGCCGCCATCTCAACCGCCAACCGGGCGCTCACTTCGGGTGGCAATACCTCATCCCGGTATTCGGGCGGCTGCTGTTCGAAGAGCTCCCAACTGGGCATACTAACCACCCTGGCCTTTACGCCCTGCTCGGCCAGTTGCTGGCGGGCGGCGAGGGTCACCTCAAGTTCAGAGCCCGAGGCAAGAAGAATCACGTCGGGCGTTCCCTCACTATCGGCCAAGACGTACGCTCCGCGCCTAACGCCCTCGGCTGGCGGCAGGACAGACCGATCGAGAACTGGCAGCTTCTGCCGGGTCAACAGCAGCGCCACCGGTCCCTCGTGGCGTTCCAGCGCCACGCGCCAGGCTTCGACCGTCTCCGTGGCGTCGCCCGGCCGCAGAACAACCAGATTGGGCATGGCCCGCAGTGAAGGAAGATGCTCAATGGGCTGGTGGGTCGGACCATCCTCCCCCAGGGCGACACTGTCGTGGGTAAAGACGTATATCACCGGCAACTCCATCAAGGCTGCCAACCGGATGGCCGGACGCATGTAATCGGAGAAGACCAGGAAAGTGCCGCCGTAAGGGATTACCGCGCCGTATAGCGCCAGACCGTTCATAATTGAGCCCATGGCGTGCTCACGCACACCAAAGTGGATGTTCCGTCCGCCGAACTCGCCGGTTTGCAGCCAGGGGTACTCCTTCAACTCGGTGTTGTTGGAGGGGGACAAATCGGCCGATCCGCCCAGAAGAGTGGGCAATGTCGACCCGATGGCGTTGAGCACCTGGCCTGACACGGAGCGGGTGGCCACCGACCCATCGTCTGGAGCATACGAGGGCAATGCCTCCTCCCAGCCTGAGGGCAATTCGCCCGACCAGACCTGCTTCCAGGTCACCGCCAGATCAGGGTACTCGGCAGAATAGCGGTCGAACAGAGCCCCCCACTCCTTTTCAAGTTCCTCTCCCCGGGAAACTGCCTGGCGGAAGTGAGCCAGCACTTCATCGGGAATGTAGAATTGAGCATCAGACGGCCAGCCCAGGTTTTGCTTGGTCAGTCGAATCTCTTCTTCGCCGAGAGGGGCTCCGTGCGACGCGGCCGTGTCCTGTTTGTTGGGACTGCCATAGGCGATGTGGGTGCGGCAGGCAATGAGGGAGGGATGATTTGTCTCCGCCTGGGCCGAGCGTATGGCCCTGGCGATGGCCTCCCGATGATGTCCATCCACTTGCTGGACGTGCCAACCGTAGGCCTCGAAGCGAGCACAGCGATCCTCGGTGTAAGTCAGCTCGGTGGGCCCATCGATGGAGATATGATTGTCATCGTAGAGATAGATAAGCTTGCCCAGCCCCAGGTGTCCGGCCAGGGACGCCGCCTCGTGTGATATGCCTTCCATCAGATCGCCGTCGGTGACGATGGCGTAGGTGTAATTGTCCACGATCGGATAATCCGGCCGATTGAACGTCTCGGCCAGGAAGCGCTCGGCAATGGCCATACCCACGCCATTTGCGAGACCTTGCCCCAACGGACCGGTCGTCGTCTCGACACCAGGGGTCAGGCCGTGCTCGGGGTGTCCCGGCGTGCGGCTGTCCCACTGGCGGAAGTTCATCAGGTCCTCCAACGAAAGATCGTAACCGGTCAGGTGTAACAGACTGTAGACAAGCATCGAGCCGTGCCCGCCCGACAGCACAAAGCGGTCGCGGTTGGGCCAGCTCGGGTTGGCGGGGCTATGCTTCAGAAATCGCGTCCACAGCACATAGGCGATGTCGGCCGCTCCCATGGGCAAACCCGGGTGACCGGAGTTGGCCTTCTGTACGGCATCCATAGAGAGCGTGCGAATGGTGTTCACACAAAGCTGATCAAGTGTGTCGGTCGTTGTCGTGTCGCTCATCGGTTTTCCTCTCGATTCATACTGATAGTGGGCCGGCTTTCCCGGTGATCTGGCCGCCAGGGTACGTGTCATAGCCGACACTTTTCTACACGAATGCATACGTTTCCAAAACAACAGGCGCTATTGTAGCACGGTGTGGAGATGAAGTCAACGAAACCCCAGAGTCTGTCCCGATTCTCAGGTGCAACGCACTTCTCATGAGTCCGACACGCGGGTCACGGACCTGCTGCGAGCAATCCTCGGCTTGGCACTAGCCATGCTTGGGGTCTACACTGGTTGCCGATTAGACTCGGACGTGATAGAATAGATGCACCCCAACGCGGAGAATGCGCCATGACGGACCAACCTGAGCCTCGCTACCACGTGACCATCCACGAT
>JAUVPY010000069.1 GCA_030598425.1 Anaerolineae bacterium | reverse complement strand
TGCAGGAGATACGCGCCACATTCATCGCAGAATACGCTATTGGGAACGTGCGTAATAGGACAGACTGTACACCGCATAGCGAACCGCATAGCGAACCGCATGGCGAACCGCATAGCGAGGGATTGCCTCGGCAGTCGAATACGGGCTTTGGCGACCAGGATAACGGAAAACACGCCCTGAATTAGAAAGCAAGCCTTTACGCCCATTGTATGTTATCACGTCTGCCTTTGAAACCGGTGTGAACTTTATTAAAAACCGTTAGTGCTCGCCTAATGAATTTTGACGACCAAAATCGGTAGTTTTGTCAAGGGCAGACACGCAGGTCTGCCCCTACAAAAAACGCCAGAAATGTAGGGGCGAACCTGGGTGTTCGCCCTGAGATGGGCGCATAGGTCTACTATCCCCGTTACCGATTTTGTTTGTCAAAAACCATTAGAAAGGACATTGCTCAATGAAAGAACAACTGGTCAGTGCCATCGCAGACATGCGTGAGGAAGAGGCGCTTCAGCTGGCACAGCAGATGCTTGATGCCGGCGAGGACCCTCAAGCTGTACTGGATGCCGGCAAGGAGGCCATGACCGTCGTCGGCGACCGCTACGAGGACGGGGAGTACTTCCTACCCGAGCTCATCATCGCCGGCGACATGCTGAAAGCGATCGGCGACATGGTAAAGCCGATGCTGCAAGCGCAGGCTTCGCAAACCGAACCCCTGGGTAAGATCGTGTTGGGGACGGTGGCGGGTGACATCCATGACCTGGGTAAGGATGTCGTTGGCTTTATGCTGGATATCAGCAACTTCGAGGTCCACGACCTGGGCGTTGACGTCCCCCCCGAGAAATTCATTCAGGCCATCCAGGAAGTCAATCCCGAGGTGGTGGGTCTGAGCGGTTTCCTGACCCTGGCCTTCGACCAGATGCGGGTCACCATAGAAGCCATCAAGGAGGCGGGCCTGCGCGACAGCGTCAAGATCATGATTGGTGGTGCGATCATGGACGACAGCGCTGCCCAATACATCGGCGCCGATGCCTACGGGCCGGATGCAACGGCGGCCGTCAAGCTTGCCAAGTCCTGGACCGGAGGGAAATAATCATGTCCGAGAAATCGCCTGAAGAACTTTATGCCGAACGAGTCAAGCGCGTTCTGGACGTGGCTGCGCTCAGGGTGCCGGACCGGGTGCCGGTGTTCGGACCATACCAGTTGTATCCCTACACGTTTGCCGGGGTATCGTTCAAGGACGCCATGAACGATTACGCCCTGGCCCGGGAGGCCTGCCATAAGTTCCAGGACTACTTCCAGCCCGACCTGGACTTCGGGCCCATCCTGGCCTACCCGGCCCCAGCCATGGAGATGCTGGACATCAAGTGGTTCAGATGGGCTGGGCATGGGCTAGGCGACCACGTTATGTACCAGTATATTGAAAGCGAGAACATGACGGCGGATGAGTACGACGAGTTCCTGTACGACCCGTCGCACTTCATGATGTCCAAGTGGCTGCCGCGTTCCTTCCCGCCCCTGGCCGGGCTAGCCGGCTGGCCGGCGGTACGCACCTTCATGTGGTTCGGATGGACCGGCGGCTATGTAGGCCTGGCCGCGCCGGAAGTGCAGGAAGCCTTGCGCAATGCCGCGGCGGCTGGCGAAGAGCTGGGCCGCTGGTTCGATTCTATCGGGCAGTACGCTGATGAGACGAAGGCCAAAGGCAACCCGCAGGCTTACGCTGGCTTCGACTGGCCGCCCTTTGACATCATCGGCGACACTCTGCGCGGTACCCGCGAGATCCTGGCCGACATGCGCCGCCGCCCGGACAAGTTACACGATGCTCTGGAGATCGCTACCAAGATCTTTGTCGAGTATGGCTCAGGCGCAGCCGGTGCCGAGTTGCCGCTGTGCTGGATCTGGATGCACAAGGGCACGCGCAACTTCATGTCCGACGCCCAGTTCGGTGAGTTCTATTGGCCTTACCTGCGCAAGGGCATGCTGGCCCTGATCGACCAGGGTATCATCCCGGTGGTTTATTGCGAGGCCGACGTCGAGAGCCGCCTGGAGCACTTCGCCGACGTGCCCCCGGGCAAAGTCATCTACCACGTCTCGACCACCGATATGGTCAAAGCCAAGTCGGTGCTGGGCGGTATTGCGACCATCGCCGGCAACGTGCCCAACGTCATGCTGCTGTCCGGCACGCCCGATGACGTGCGGGAGTACTGCAAGAACTTGATCGACACCGTCGGCAAGGGCGGCGGCTTCATCATGGACGCGGCGGTCATGTTGGACGAGGCCAAGCCCGAGAACCTGAAGGCCATGATCGACTTCACCAAGGAATATGGCGTGTATCAGTAAACAATCAGGCGCTCATCCAGCCTGCCTGATAGGCCGATTTGACCGCCGATCGAAGCGAGGCCTGCTGCTGTAGTAGCGACTTGAGTCGCAGTCAGGCCGCCATCGGTCGGCGGTCATAATTTCATATCAAAGGGAAGCAGCCGAGTGGCTGCCGTATGAGCCCATGGATTACTACCAGATAGAGTTCGAGCCGGTCGGCCGTCGGGGCGCGTGCCGGGCGGATGAGTCGCTGCTGGACGCGGCCCGCCAGCTCGGCGTGGACCTGATCAATCTATGTGGCGGGGTTGGCGTCTGCCAGCGATGCAAAGTTCAGGTACTGGCCGGCCGTGTATCGGAAGCTGGCTTGGCTGAAAGGGAGGCCCTATCTCAAAGTGAGCTCGAAGACGGCTATCGGCTGACCTGCATGACCTTTCCCCTCGAGGATTGTAAGCTGGGCGTGCCACCTGACTCGCTGAGCACCCCGCTGCGCACCCAGGTGGAGGGGTTGGAGATCGGGGTCTCCATTGCTCCGTCCCTGCGCAACGTCGACATCCAACTTGATCCTCCGTCTCTGTCGTTTTCCCAGGCCGATGCGGAAAACCTGCTACTGCATATCAATCAGTCGCAGGGTCTGGATGCTCAAGTTGTGGATATCGACCTGCTTCGGGATCTGTCCGAGAAGCTACGCGACTGGGATTGGCGCTGCACTGCGCACGTCCAGGGCCGGGAAGTGATCGCCATCAGCCGGCCTGGCTCCAAGCCCTTGGGGTTGGCGGTCGACCTGGGCTCAACAAAAATAGCCGGATATCTGGTGGATTTGGACAGCGGAAAAACCCTGGCCGCCCAAGGGCTTATGAACCCCCAGATCAACTATGGGGAGGACATCGTAAGCCGTCTCACTTATGCTATGAAATCTCCTTCGGGGCGTGAGAAGGTGACAGAGGTCGTCGTCGAGGCGCTCAATCAATTGGCTGAGGATCTATGTGCCGAGATCGGCGCGGCGACTGAAGAGATTCTCGAAGCGGTGGTGGTGGGCAACACGGCCATGCACCATCTGCTTTTGGGTCTGCCGGTCCGTCAACTGGCTTTGGCCCCCTTTGTCGCAGCCTCCAGCGGCGACCTGGATCTGAAAGCCCGTGACCTTAGCCTGGACCTCGCGCCTGGTGCGTATGTCCATCTGCCTCCGAATATCGCCGGGTATGTCGGCTCGGATCACGTGGCTATGTTGATGGCCACCGCCGCTGAATGGTCCCATCAGCACGTCTTGGCATTAGACGTCGGGACCAATACCGAGATCTCACTCATTACGGCTGAAGACGAGATAACCAGCCTGTCCTGCGCTTCCGGGCCTGCCTTTGAGGGCTATCACATCCACGACGGGACGCGAGCAACCCGAGGGGCGATCGAGAGAGTGCTCATCACATCGGAAAAGGTCTACTACCAGACTATCGAAGGAGCCCCCGCCTCAGGCATATGTGGATCGGGTATCCTGGACGCCGTGGCGCAGCTTCACCTGGCGGACGTGCTAAACGACAACGGCCGGATAGAGATGGGCTCGCATCCCCGGGTGCGCCAGGATGGCGACCAACCGGTATTTCTCCTGGCCGGTGAGGAGGGGCGCAAAGAGATCACGGTCACCCAGCACGATGTACGTGAGATCCAACTGGCCAAGGCCGCCATCCAGACTGGCATCCAGGTGCTGATGGCCGAGAGCGGGATTTCTGTGCAGGAGATTGACAGGGTCATCATCGCCGGTGCCTTTGGGAGCTACATCGACGTGCCCAATGCGGTGGCCATCGGTATGTTTCCACCCTTGCCACCGGAGCGGTTCCAACAGGTGGGCAACGCCGCCGGTATGGGGGCCAAGCTGGCCCTGGTATCAAACAAGGTGCGAACTGAAGCGCAGGCCCTGTGCTCGCGCGTCAACTACGTTGAGCTGGCCAAGTATCCAGATTTCTCCAAGGTTTTTGCTCGCAGTTGCCAGCTAAGGCCATACGTCCAGTTGGTATGAGATATGGTAACTGCTTAGTCGTGGGCTTTTGTGGCACCGGTTTGTCCCTAGAGCCGGGACTACCGTTCCTGGCAAGGGTTGGTGGAGTAGTTACGAGATATGTACATTAAACGCGATTGGTCTATCTCTGTTGACGAAAAAGAATACATGGCCCTTATGGGCGACTCGTTCGGTCGCTTATTGAAGAACCCTGGCAAACTTGATACGTTTCAAGCGGCGCTGAAAGAGATCGAGGAATCTATCGAACCGGTGGCCTGTTGGGATCGCTTCCCGATACAGAAGTTCCTTCACGACAAACTGGTGCTGGCCAACGGAGTGCGGATCGGAGGCGGGCCGGTTGTCTCGGTGGTCGGCGGCGCGGAGGAACTGATCGTGGCCGTTTGCAGCGTCGGCTCGGCGGTGGATCGGCTGATCGAGGAGGCGCAGCAGGCGAGACAACTCTTTAAGGCACTGGTCTTGAATGACATGGCTGCCTGGGCTGTGGATATGGTTCGACAGCAACTGTGCCTTTGGCTTGAGGGTGAGGCCAAGGAGTAGAGATACCACATCAGCGCACCCCTCTCTCCCGGCGAGTCGGTGTGGTCAGTTGAGGATCAAGCGGTGATTTTTTCGTTGCTGGACGCCAGCCAGATCAAGGTGTCACTCAGCCCCTCTATGGTTATGTCGCCCGTCAAGTCTCTTTCACTGATCCTGGGCATTGGCTCCCAGCCGGTGGGCGTCGAAGGGGCCTCGAACTGCGACTTCTGCACCATCAAAGATCGCTGCGCCTACCAGCGTCTGCGGCCTCACGGCCAACATACTCCGGCTTGATCCAGGTCTTGTCTCGAAGCGCGGCTTGCCGTGACAGCACCTGGCTCATATCTACAATATCGCGGGATGCTCTCACTCCAACCGCTCCCATCCATTCGACTGGCTCTCCAGAATATAGGTCACGCCCTGGTCCGTGCTGAAAATCAACCCCGAGTCAAATTCCTGAAGCGTGGCCTCGAAGAGGCGTTCTGAACTGGCAGCATCCCCCAGGCCTTCGCGCACCAGGGGTTCATTGCACCACACCAGGCCAAAGCCGCGCTGGGGGGTTGGAGGCGTCTGAGAAGGGGCGAGTTCGGGGCAGGAGTAGACCGGCTGGCTCTCGTCCCACGTGTCGTCGAAACGGCCGTAGGGCTTGGCCAGAGGCAGCGCATAGATCTCGGATGTGTCGCTGCGCCAGAACATCCAGCCCCCTTCGAAGCTTTGTTCGGCCATCGGCAGAGTGTAAGAAACGACCGGCCAGCCCAGTTGTGCGACGCGTTCGGTCCAAAGGTCGGCGAAGTGATCGGGCCGCAAGGGGCAGTCCGTGGGTGTGACCGATGGCTGCGGAGTGGGTGTCTGCGGGGAAGGCACACTTAACGTTCGAGGGCTGGGCGTGGGGGTCGGTGACCTCTCCACAGGTGAGGCGGGTCGCTCCGTCAAGGTGCTGCGCCACGTTTCACCCAGGTCATCCGAGACAAAGAGGCCACCGTCAACCAGGGCTGCGTACAGCCGCCCGTCGTGGAAGCGCAGGGCGCGCACGGACTGGGGTGTTCCATCGCTTGGGCGCTGAGGCAGTCCGGCGCTGGCCCGTGCCCAGGTTCGTCCTTCATCCAGTGAATGGTAGACCCCCTTATCGGTCCCCAGGAACAAGGTGCCGTCCTCGCCAAAGGCCAGGGCAGTGCTCCAGGTGCGGTCGTCGGGGATATTCTGGCTCAGGTCAAGCCATTTCTTCCCTCCGTCCTCCGTAACCAGTATGTTCCCCCCCAGTGCGCCTAGATAAAGCCGATCCCCCGCCGGAGAAGGGGCCAGGGTTTGACCATAATAATCACTCTCTGCCGCCAGTTCCCAGCTCAGACCACCATCGGTGGAGCGCAGCAGCCCACCCTCTTGCAGCCAGGCGTAGAGCGTCCCATCTTTGGCGAAGTCCGGTGAGAAAGCCAGCGCACTCAGGTCTGAGGCGTATTCGATATCGGTGGCTGACCCATCAAAGACAGACTCCCAGCTCTCGCCACCGTCGGCGGAGCGCAAAATCTGGTTGTCACGATAGTTTCCTCCGACCACGAGGGTGCCGTCCTGGGCGAAGTTGGGGGATACCGCTAACGAAGCAATCTCAAACCCGACGGGCAGGCCGTCAAGGTACATCCAGGTTTCACCGCTGTCGGTGCTGCGGGCAACCACCGGACCTGCCGTCGCGAATAAGGTGCCATCATCGGTAACGGCAAGTTGAGCCGTTCGCAGGACTCCATCGGCGCGGGCAGGGAAGTTGGTCTCGGTCCAGCTACGTCCCTCATCCATCGACTTAAACACGCCAGCGCCGCTGTTGGCCACAAAGATTGTGTCTTCAGGGGCGATTGCCAGAGCTTGCAGCTCAAGCTGGGCGATATCGACGGGGAGTCTGCCCCAATCCAGTTGGTCTGCCGCCACAGTCGCGCTCGACCCGTCCGCGGCGGTGAGGTGCAATTCACCGTTCGGCAAGAGCGTGGCCCAGGCGATTTCAAAATCAGCTGGCAGCCCGCCCAGGAGCGACTCCCAGGAACGACCAGCGTCCACTGAGCGTTGCAGACCAAGCGAGGTGCCCGAATCCGGCCGCAGCAGGAGATAGGCAGTCTGGTCGTCGGGGAAGGTCGGCGAGAAGAAGAGGTTTTGCGCCGTTCCGGGCTCGCGTCCGACGGCGGCTGGTTCCCACGTCTTTCCTCCGTCGGTGCTGCGCCAGCGCCCTGAGTTTAAGACCAAACCGTCGCTCGCGAAGTTGCCCGTGGGTTCCCTTCGGGGAGGCGAGAAAGCTAGCAGGCCGCCCGGCGCGCCGGTGTCCTCCCAGCTTTGACCGCCGTCCGTGGAGCGTAGCACGTGGTCTTTGCTGATGATAACCAATTTGTCATCGGTGAAGGTGGGTGAGACGGCCAGATGAACGACCTCCCGGTCGTACTCGTCGGCCGCGTAGCCGCCAGCCAGCGAGGTCCATGTGTCGCCGCCATCGGCGGAGCGGAAGAGACCATGATCAAGGGTGGTCAGGAACACTGTCTCGTCGCGGGTGAAGGTGGGCGAGAAGGTGATCTGCAGAACTTCCAGGTCTGTCAGACCCCGGGTCGTGGGGCGCCAGGTGTCGCCGCCATCCACAGAGCGATACAGCCCTCCCCCAAAGCCAAAATCCCACAGCCCGGCCAGCAAGGTACCATCGTCGTCGTACGCGGGCGAGATGGCCAGGTCGCCCACCGGCCTGCCGGGCAGGCCGGTTCCCAGCAACTCCCAGCTTTGACCGCCGTCAGGTGAGCGGTAGAGGCGCAGGTCGTACACGCCGAAGAGCGTACCATCATGAGCGGCGCTGACCTTTTTGATTTGCGGCCGGTCGCTGGTGGAAAGGGCGGGGGGCGGAGGTTCCAGGTCCCCGCCACTGGTCGCCACGACCAGTAAGTTCCCGTCAGGGCCTCCCAGGTAAAGACGCTGTCCTTGGGGATCAAAGGTGAGCAGATCAAATTCCTTCGGGAGGCTGGTTTCGGCTAACAGGGCCAATTCACCGTCGAAGACGGGCAGTGCGTCCTTCTGCACGGCATAGAGACGGTCGTGCTCAGGATCGTAGGCCAATTGTCCGTGTGCGCCAACCAGCGTCAGAGTCTGGGTGATAGCCTCGTCCGCAGTCTCGAAGCGGTGGATGAACGAGCGGTTAATGCGGTAACGGGGCGCAAAAGCGCGCGCGTCGAAAGGGTCCAGCGCCACATCGCCGTAGCTGATGTCAAAGGCTGTATAGAGTTCTTCAGGCTGGTCGGACACGTCGAAGATGGTGTAATAATCGCCGCTGTTCGAACCAGGTGTGCCGTTGTAGATCATAGCGTACAGCAGCTGGTTTTCGGAGTCAAGACGGGTGGCTACCACGCACGGAGCCGTCATGGGGTCTTCGGGCGGGAAGATGGTTTCGGTGCCGGTTAGTGTCTTAGCGCTAAGGATGAGGGTGTTACACTGCTCCAGTCGGCACATGCAGGGCGATGTCAGATACAGCCGGTCGCTACTCGGATCGGGGGTGATCTGCCCGCGCCCATCCAGGTGAGCCACCACCTCAAGCGAGTCGGTGTCTATGACACGCACCAGGTCACCGCCGATGTAGAGGCGGTTCCGGCTCGGGTCGTGGGACAATTCGCCATATCCGGTGCTGCTACCCCCCAGGATATCGAAGCCGGTTTCCACACTGGCGATCTGGCTGTAGTCGTCCAGGCTCAACACGTACAGCGTGCCACCATCATCCAGCGCATACAGACGGCCCTCCGCCGGGTCGGCCAGGGCGTCGCGGATTGTGCGGGCCGTATAGATAATCTCCTCCGGGCCGCTGAGGGGATCAATTGCCTGGATGTAGCTACTCCAACTGCTGTAAGGGGCGTAAAGCAGCCCGGTCGTGGGATCAACGTCCAGATCATAGGGTTTGTTTGCAAGAGGCAGGCTCTCCGAGAGCGTCAGATTTGGCAAGCTATAGGTGTCCAATCTATAATCGTCGAAGTCGCCTCCGGCGATGAATACGGTTTGCCCATCAAAGGCGAGGGGTAAGTCGCTGTAGGCATTATCAGTCAGCGGGACGGGAGCTGGCTTTTGCAGGGGGTCGCCATCTACGTCCAGGGCACGGAGGACGATCCTCGCATCGTCGTTTTCCAGAATGAATAGGCGTTCACCGTC